>DATKGX010000027.1:0-58085 GCA_035510555.1 Patescibacteria group bacterium
AGAAGCGTTCTACCAGTGAACTAACGGCCCAAGAATTGTAATTATATCAAAAATGAGGCGCGAAGGGGACTCGAACCCCTGAATGACTGTTCTGCAAACAGCTGTGTTAGCCGCTTCACCACCGCGCCAAACTCAAGCTAAGTATAGCAAAAGCGGAAGTTAATTAAAAGATTTCGAAATGATCCATACTTGCCTTAGTCGCTGCTTTTCTGTATAATTCCTACTTGTGTGCAAATGGCAATAGATGCTAAAAATAGTATGGAACGAGAATATATGAAAGGAAAATACATGTCGCAAATGTCTCCAATGTCGCCAGATAGAGCGCTTGGAATTGAACAACTTTATCTCCCCGAAAGAATAAGCAGGCAAATAGATGGTTTTATTGATGGTTGGGGTGGTCCCGACAATAGTAGCGGTTTTAATTGTAGTCTTCCCGAAGGGATACGACAACCGGATAAGGCTTTTGCGTTTTTACGTCATTTCTATAAAGCCTTTGTCGCGGATAGAAATAAAAGAGCTAAGGAAGTAAATACTCCCGAGTACAGATAACTGCTAGATCAAATTTCCTCGCATTTACCGATGATGCCTTTTTTTATCGGCTGCATGGATGGAAGAGTAAAATTTGTGCATGAGTTTGGTTTTTCCGCACATATTGGAGGAGGTATTCGAGTTCCGGGAGGATCTATAAAGGATTTTGTAAGAGGGACGGATGGTCAGATTGCACTCGACGAAACTTCAAATTTTGCTATAAATCTTGATGCAGCATTAAAGAATAATAGTAACTCTGTAGCTGAGGTTTTAGATAGTCATTGGGCTTGCGCAGCCAGAAAAAAGGGAGAAGGGAGCAAGGGCCGCCGTAAACTAGCGGATGAAGGCTTATTCAACGACGTTTTGGATAAAAAAGAAATGGCTCAGGCAGTCCGTAATTATTTGCAAAAGAAATATAGAGAAAGATACGCAAGCGGGGAGGTAGAAGTTCTACTTGTTCAAGAGACATTTAATCCCATTACTGGGTACATGTATATGGGGCTTGAAAGGGATGAGGCTTTAGCTTATGCGCGTGAGGCTGCCGGAAAGGGAAGATCCCCTGTTTATTCGAAAGAAGTTTTAAGTGGCTTAATCGCCTCTCATAAAATTATTTCTACAGGCGCTTTGCTTGAAGATCCTCGGTATTCAAAAGTCTTAAGAGAAGCGTTGGACTCTAATAATTTTGCGGCAGATTGGAAAGATAACTACGTAGAGACTGCAAAGCATTTCTGGGAAGGTGTTGGTAAGATGAAAGATCAAGTATTGCCAATTCTAAAGAAGGAACTCGTCGGTTTGTATCCGCAGCTTGGAAATCTTGAAGATGTAAGAGCACAAAAGGAGTTAGAAGAAAAAGCAATGCTTTTGCTTTGTAATCTTTATAATGGCTATCTACATAATCCAAAACATGTGGAATCAAAATATCTTAAAATTCCGGATAAGAAATATAAGTCGGAAAGCACTTATGCTTTCGATACTCATTGGGAAGAAGGAATTAAAATTTCCGAAGGTGGATATCCGCCTTATGATATTCCAATGTTTGTTATTTTTAGCGGTGATGAAGATGCTATTCCGGAAAGTGTTATGTTGGCTGAAGAGCTTGTAAGAGACAATCGTACTCGCGAGGAAAATCCAATCAAAGATCGTTCGGGAAATTATAATTCACCCGAAGAATTTGGAGAAGCACCAGTGGCAATCGTAATGCAAGAGATAGTTAGGGCAAAGCTTGGAAAAGAGCAATGGGAAGCCTTTGAAGCTAGGAACTGGTCTAATATGTCAGAGAATTGGGATACGATGACCGATTCAGAATTCCAGGAGCACGTACTAAAAGGTGGCGAGCTCTCAGGGTCTTTGATTAAAGGACTAAACATTCTAAGAAGGAAAATGGCAAAAATATATTCGAGCTCAGATACTAGAGATTTGCTGTTGGAGCAAAAATTGATGGTTATGCCGGTAATTTGTGGTCAAGACAGGGAAACCCACGCTATTATTCCTTTTGCAAAGTACGGATTTACAACGCACGTTGAATCTCTCGTTGCTTAAACCCCTTTTCAAAACCTTCTTCAAATGCTAAACTAGGTAAGATTTATGGTATTGTCAGATAGGGATATCAAAATTGCTCTCAAAACCGGGAAAATTAAAATTACTCCGGCTCCGGATTTAGCTGTTCAGTTAGGTTCTTGCTCCATTGATTTACGTTTAGGAAACGCTTTCCGCATTTTTGAATCGGGCGTGCATGGCGTTATTGATCCGCAAAAAAACGCCGGACATGAGTTTACCAAAGAAGTAATTGTCAAAGAGGGGACTGCTTTTGTTATGCAACCCGGAGATTTTGTTTTAGGGACGACGGTAGAAAAATTGGAAGTGCCGGACGATCTCTTAGGCAATCTGGAAGGGCGTTCCAGTATCGGAAGATTGGGGATTATTATCCATTCTACTGCCGCATCAATAGACCCGGGGATGCGGGGGCATATCACTTTGGAACTGGCAAATATGGGAAAATTACCCGTAGCACTTTATCCTAACATGAGAATCTGCTCTATCTCTTTTGAACAGCTTACATCCCCATCAGAGGTACCGTATTATAAGAAAAAATCGGCTAAATATTTGGGGCAAGTCGGTCCAGGAGAGTCAAAAATCGACCAAGAAGTTTTAAAATAGACTTATGATAATTAGCCCAAAGCAATTATTAAAATTAGTTAAAAGTAAAAAGTTGGTGGAAGGATTGTCACAGAGAGAATTAACCAATCCCGAAGGCGCTGGTTTTGATTTGCGGCTTGGGGAAGTTTATAAGATTTCCGGCAAAGCATTCTTGGGCGAAACTCACCGTCAAACTGCTGATATAACTTTGGTTGCGGCTCACGGTAAGCAAAAAAGCATCAAGATTAAGCCGGGCAATTTCTTTTTGGTTAAAACCATCGAAAAAATTAACCTGCCCATTAATTTATCGGCGGTAATTTTGCCTCGAACTACCACATTCCGCTCGGGGCTTTTCTTGCGGACCGGGCCGGTCCAACCGGGTTACGAAGGAGAACTCACTTTCGGCCTGAAAAATGAAGGGCCGATTACGGTGGAAATTGAAATGGGAGCCCGATTTGCCCACGTTTTGTTCCACGAAATAAAAGGTGTAGGCTCAAAATATAGAGGACAATGGCAAGGCGGCCGGGTCAGCGCAACAAAAAGAGAACGTCAAGTATAAAGTATCAAGTAGCAAGTATTAAGTATTGAAAAAGAAAAGCGCTTGATACATAATACTAGCTACTTACTACTGTTTTATGGCAAAGCAAAGACACGCAGAATATCAATATCTAGATTTAGGCAGAGAAATTCTTGGAACGGGCATCAAGCAAGTGGACCGCGGTACGAAAACCTCTGATTTAAGTGTTTTTGGCAAACAGATTAGGTTTGATTTGTCCAAAGGTTTTCCGCTTCTAACGACAAAAAAAGTTTACTGGAACGGCGTAATTCAAGAGCTTTATTGGTTTTTCTCCGGCCAAACAAATATCAAATATCTGGTCGATAATAATGTACACATTTGGGACGACTATCCGTACAAAATCTATAAGGAAAAAAATCCAAAGACAAAAATAACCAAAGAGGAATTCATTCAAAAAATCCGTGAGGATAAGCAGTTTGCTAAAAAGTGGGGAGAGCTGCCGCGGATTTACGGGGAAATGTGGCGTAAATGGCCGACTAAAAGCGGCCGGACAATTGATCAGTTACAATGGGTGGTGGATGAGCTAAAAGCAGATCCAAGCGCCCATAATGCCATCGTTAATTCCTGGAATCCGGAATACCTTTATACAATGGCAACTAAGGAAAACGCTTCCAGATTTCCGATTTGCCACAACATGTATCAGGTGAGTAATCGCGACGGGAAACTATCTCTCCAGCTCTATCAAAGAAGCTGCGACTATTTTTTAGGAGTGCCGTTTAATATCGCCAGCTACGCGCTTTTAGCCTTAGTTCTGGCCAAAATTCTTAAACTTGAGCCCGGAGAGTTTATTCATACCTACGGAGATATTCATATCTATGAAAACCACATTGAGCAGGTTAAGGAGCAATTAAAACGAAAACCAAGGCCTTTCCCGACAGTTAAAATAATTGGCAAAATGAATTCATTGGCGGATTTTACGCCTGATAAAGTTGTCTTAGAAAACTACAATCCATATCCGCCAATTAAAGCGGAATTGACCGTTGCCGGCGGATACTACGAAAAAAGTAGCAAGTAGCCAGTAGTAAAGCAATAAGTAAAATTTCTAATTTCTAATCAAGCTCAAATGAACTAAAATATAAATGATGAAGATAAGCATTATTGCCTCAATGGATGAAAAGCGGGGAATCGGGAAAGACAACCGGATTCCCTGGCATATCACAGAAGATTTAGTGAGGTTAAAAAATTTAACCATCGGCCACGTCACCATCTTGGGAAGAAATTCTTTTGAGTCAATGCTTAGCTATTATGAAAAAAGCGGTCGACAAACGATGTCGCAAAGAACGCATATTGTGGTAACCAGAGACCCAAGTTATGTGGTTGAGGAAAAATACGGTTTGGCTGTCAATTCAATTGAAGAGGCGATAAAACTTGCCAAAGAAAAAGAGAAAGAAGAAGCATTCATTATTGGCGGCCAACAGATTTTTGATCAGACAATTAGGATTGTTGATAGGTTATATCTAACCATTGTCGACGCCCGCCTCGACTCGCCGCTCGAGTCTCCGGCGAGGCGGGGAGATTTTAACTGTGATACTTTTTTCCCGGACTATTTAAACTTCACAAAAATAATTAGCGAAGAAGAGCACGAGTCAAACGGTTACAAATTCAAATTTCTCACCCTCGAAAAATAGTTTAAAAACTTAGACGGTTTTTCCGAGAGCGTAAGCCATCACTCCTTGCAGCCACGGCCAGTTGTGGATTTTTTTATCAATATCCGGAACATAGGGGTGAAGAGCGTTTCTATCAAAACCCACATTGGCCAAATATAAAGCATCCTCAAGCGCGGCCTCAAATATTTTTTTGTGTTTTTCTTGCTCTCTTGGCGTAAGCTGCTCGGGAATATCTTTCGGAATGCAATCAATTTCTTCGATTGCGCCGAGTTTCATCAACACTGCGAGCTCAATTCCTCCCGCAATATCAGTTGGAGAGGGACGATGTATCATGCCTGCCTCACGGTCTAAATAAATAGGGCTTTTTAGAAAATTATCCAATTCTTTAAGATATTTCCTAGCTCCCCGTTCGGTTGCCAGAGTTCTTCTCGCCTCAGTCCTTAATTTGATAGGGCAATAGACAATTTTTCCGTCTCTTTTGCCTTTTGCAGGTCTAACTTCTGACGAGGCCTCGATATTATAGACATCATCTACAATAGCTCTAAATTTTTCTTTTATTTCGGCTACGTCAACGGGTTTATTTTGGGCTTCAACGTTTGTTCTACCAACGGAATCGATTGTGCCTGTATGATTCGTGACGTCGGCGGCAACAGCGATAGTTGCATTCTGCGCAGCAGCTCTGAAAATTTTTTCGCGTGGCAAAAGAGCAGAAAGAGGTTTTTTCCGAATGTCACTGGCTATAGCAAGAGCGTGATCTATTTTTCCTCTGACAATATCCATTGTATCAAGCGCTTGATTTTCTGTACCCCCGTTAAGAGGACGAACAATGTCTCCAAACGCGTGTACTAAAAAGCTAATTCTCTTTTCGCTTGTGGTGGCAGCAATTACTAATTCTGTTGGCTTTGGTTGTAATTCCGCGCGGGGAGCGCGGTCAACTTGATTTGCAGGCAGTCCGGAACCGGGTCTTTCGGCTCGTGACATAAAAAAATATGGTATGGGTTTTAAAAGTTTTTGTCAATGGGGCAAATTACAAATTTTGCCGATTTGGGAATTTTGTTTGACATTGTGGTAAAATAGGCCTATATGACAGAACGCAATCCGGGAGGCGAACCAAATCATGAAACTTTAGAACCGTCGGGATACGATGGTTTATACAGCAGACTTTTTTTGGCAAGCCAATCGGGGGCATTTCTAAGAACCACGATTAATCCTGTTAGGAATATTCCCGTAGACGTTATTAAAAATGTCGATGCCGGACCCAGGAGAAACTACACGAAAATTACTAAAACACTCTCCAGCGATGAAAGGGAGGATGCGTGGAAAGATGTTCCGACATTTGACGAGCAATACAGACAGTGGAAAGAAGGAGTTGTAAGAGCTGTAAACGGGCTTACGGATTCGTCTGAAGATTTAGGAAGATTAGGGGCACTTCGTCTTATAATGCCTGGGAAAGCAGCAAAAGATTTTGTTGAGGCAGACGCGGGAGATTTATTTAAAGAGTTTTGCAATAGAGATAGTAACACAACCAAATTTATAGAAATAGTCTTTAGTCATTTAAGTCCCGAAAGGATTAACAGACTTCTTGATCATCAAGAATTGGCAACATTTACTTCCAATTTAGAGTGGGTTTCGCGTAAGCTGTTCGGACAAAAAACCGCCGAAGCGATTTCCAGAATGATTGAGCTCGAGGTAAAAATCCGTAATAATCCTGAGGAAATTAAATCAACTATTTTTTCTGACGCAACGAGAGTAAATAATCTTAATCCAGATGAAAAAGAAATTCTCGAAAATCTTTATAATGGACTAAATAAAAAACCGGGTTCTCCAGGTACAGGATCTTCCAGCAGATCTACTCGAAAACCCTTTGCAGCGGAACCAGCTACCCAAACAACGCAGCCTGCTGAAACTGAAGATGAAGAAATACGGGAAATTCAAGCATCTATAGATGCTATAAAAAGAGGGGAAGCACCACCTTTTATTTCCATGGAAGGCCCGAAAGCTGCTCTCCGCTATTTGTATGGACAACTCGCTGAAGCTAAAAGACGAAAATCCGCAACGCTGGTTGTCGAGCCAAAATCTGTTCCTTTGACTCCAGAAAAAGTCGCAGCGATCAGATTAGAAGGCAAAGATCTTACTAAAGAACTTAACACAAATTTGTTAAATCAAGCTAATCCTGATGTAGTTTTTAGTATTCCCGTAGAAGTTTTAAAAGGATACCTAACTTCTATTGCAGGAGATAAGCTAAAGTCATCAGGAAATATCATCCTTAGTAAGGATGGCAATGAAATAAATATAAGAGGTTTAAGAATTGACGGAGGATTTTTAGGAGGAAAAATAACATTAGATTTGCTAATAACAAATTCCAGTAAGGGAATTAGTGCACAAGTTCAAAATTATGATGGGAGAGGTATGGCTAGAGGAGTAGTTGAGGCTCAAGTAGCTACATTAGATTCTAAATTGAAAGAAATAGCTAGCGGATTAGTTGCAGTACAAAATCCAGTTTGGAGACCTAATAATATTATTATTTCCGGAGATAGAATTGAAATTGGATTCCATAATACAAGCGTAAGTAAAGGAAACGATCCAACTGCTCCAACTTCTTAATATTTTGCCACTTGCGCTGTGAAAATTTTCCTTTTAAAATGGGGACATGTTAAAGACTAAGGATCCGGCCGTTTTTAAGCTCATCAAAGCCGAAGAAAAAAGACAACGGGAAGTGTTGGAAATGATTCCTTCGGAAAATTACGCCTCCAAAGAAGTTTTGGAAGCTCTTGGTACAGTTCTTAACAATAAATATTCAGAGGGTTATCCTAAAAAAAGATATTATCAGGGCAATGCGGTGGTCGACGAAGTGGAGATTTTGGCTCAAGAAAGAGCAAAAGCTCTATTTAAAGTGCCGTTTGTTAACGTCCAGGCGCTGTCGGGCTCGGCCATGAATCTGGCGGTTTACTTCGCGCTTTTAGAACCGTTAAAAAGTAAAATCATGGGGTTGGCGCTAGCTTTTGGTGGACATTTAACGCACGGACAGCCGCAATCAATCAGTGGCAAATTCTTCAAATCAACGCTCTATACCCTGGGTAAAGACGGCCGCTTGGATTTTGCCGCGATCGAAAAACAGGCTTTAAAAGAAAAGCCTGATATTATTGTCTGCGGTTTTACAGCTTATCCCCGCATTATTGATTTCAAAAAATTCGGAGAGATTGCCGATAAAGTCGGAGCGTATCTTTTGGCGGATATTTCCCATATCGCGGGATTGGTGGTGGCCGGCGCGCATCCGTCGCCTGTGCCTTACGCCCACATTGTGACAACCACGACTCACAAAACGCTTAGAGGCCCACGGGGCGCTTTGATTATGGTGACAGACAAAGGTTTAAAGAAAGATCCGGAGCTTAATAAAAAAATCGATACGGCCATAATTCCGGGAATTCAGGGCGGACCGCACGACAACCAAACGGCGGCCATCGCGGTCGCCCTTCGCGAAGCTCAGGGTAAACTATTCAAAGCTTACGGTAAACAAATAGTCAAAAACTCACAAAAATTAGCGCAAGAGCTCATCAGATACGGATTTGATTTGGTCAGCGGCGGCAGTGAAAATCATTTACTGCTCATTGACCTCCGTAATAAAAAGGTCAACGGGGCAATTGCGGCGTTGGCGATGGAAGTGGCGGGAATTGTGGTTAATAAAAACGGCGTGCCAAACGACACCAATCCGCCATTCTATCCGTCAGGAATACGCTTGGGAACGCCGGCCATCACCACGCGGGGCATGAAAGAGAAAGAAATGGTTAAAGTGGCCAAATGGATTAACGACGCCATCAGTCAGGTTCAAGATATCAAACTGCCGCAAGATAAAGCAGAACGTTCAGCTTTTTACAAAAAATTCAAAGCGGAAATCTATAAAAACAAAAATCTCCTGCAAATTGCCAAAGAAGTTAAAACTCTTTGTTTAAAATTTCCTCTGCCCTAAAATCCCGTTTATTATGTCAGAATCAGGTCGTTATTCAAGAGTAACCAGTGCGGACAAAAAAGAAGCGCTAAGGATTAGAAATTGTATGCAAAATAGCCTGGTACTTCTAGAAAGCGAGAGGGCCCGTTTTGCCGCCCGAGATATTTTACGTGATACTCTTGATGACCAAATGTCGTTGATGGCCAGTGGTAGGTTTGATAACTTTAGGGGTAAAGTTGATGAGGCTTTTTTAAGTGCCTTTATTTTAGACCCGTTGTTTACCGATTTATTTTCTGAGGCGCAGGAAATGGCTACCCGGTGCGCGGACACGGATCTTGGTTTTCAACAGAGATTAAAAGGTGCGCTGTTTGAAAGGATGGCCTACGCATTTCTTTCCAGTAAGACTGATGACAAGAATATTCCGTTGATGGGAGAGGGTGTTTTTCAAATAGCAAGAGCCGTAAATCCGAAAAATAGAGTTGATAATTTTGGTCTTGGGCAAGTCGCAATTCCCGGAGTTTATATTCCTGACGGCTATATGGTTGATGCCGCAGGCAAAGAGCCAAGAATCACAAGCGTTATCGAATGCAAGCTTGCTTCCAGACATAAGGAAAAAGTATTTGAACAAAAAAGTCGTGCTGTTTCTGAACTGAGCAAATTGGGTGTTATTGTTAGTCCTGACCCACATTTTATAGTGGTGTCGCCGAGTTTTCATTTTCTCGCGTCGCAAGTCGGCATAGATATGGTTTATATGCCGGTCGAGCAGGATATTTTTGAGAAAGGATTTTTCGACGACTTTGTTTACTCTCAATATAAAGTTGGAGAGGGTAAAACCCTTGCCTCTTTAAGACAGGAAAGAAACAATTTCCCTCGTCAGCAAGAAGTTTTTAAGGAAGTGTTATAATCCTTTTCGTTATGCCGCTTAAAGAAAGATTTGTTGATTTTGTTGTTCCGCAAAGAAGTTTTAAGGGAGAATTAAACAGAGAGATAGAGACATGCCTCGAATTTTTTAATGACCCATGCGAGGTTAAAGGTATCGGCATAACCGTGGGAAGATTGGGAAGTAGCAGGCGTGCTCAAGAATTATTAGATAAAGCTAGGGGAAAACCCAGGGGATATTTTTGGGAAAAAGACAGCATCAGGCATATGGTTGGCCAAGAAGTTATGACCAGACGACAGAAAGATGGGTTAGTTAGAGCAATACATCACATTACTTTTCCCTACGCGGAATTTACGGGGCAACTTCCTGCCAGACCCGGCGGGGGAACTGTAGCATAATTCGTGCGCATGACTGAAGATAACCGAAGACACATTGGTAGCTTTGAATTCTATGATATTCCAAACTTTACCAAAAGTCACTTTACACATTGAATATTCAATAAAATTAGATTGTCTTTGGAAAGCTTGTTTTACTCACGTTTCCAATCGCTCCGATGAAAATGTTCTGTTTTTTAAGATAGCTAGATGCAATTTCTCTAATTTTGTCATTACTAATTTTTTTGTATAGTTTTACTCTTTCCTCAATGCTTAATACATGTTGAGAATTAAGTAACTCTTGCATTCCGTACCATTCAATATAATCTTGTCCTGTTTCAAAATTGGCATAAATGCTGCCAATCAAGTGTTGTTTTGCAATTAATATCTCTTTGTCTGTAATTTTTCCGGAAGCAAGTCTTTCAAATTCGTCAAGGACAATCGAGGTTACCGAGTCTACGTTTCTATGTGAGGTTGATGCATTAAAAAATAGATATCCAGTATCACTTATGTAATCTGAATAGATATGCCAATCGTAAATTAGCCCTCCTTTATTCCTTAATGTTTGGATTAGTCTGGTGCCGGAATATCCACACAGTATCTCCCTAATTATCTCAAATACTGGTTGATCAATAGATCCATAAGGAACGGTTTTTACTCCAACGCAAATAGATGTTTTGTAGTAAGATGAATCATTATGCACTAAAATATTTTCCGTTTTTTTTGGAAAGTTAAGAGAAGGTATGTCTACACTTTTTCCACCTGTTGTAAATAACCTGCTATTTTTTTCTACCTCTTTCCTAATACGTTTAGGTTCGATATCTCCGGCAATAAAAATAATAATATTCTTAGGAATAAAGTATTTATTTATGAAATCGTCAAGATCAGCTTTTGTAATTAGATCTAAATCGTTCTCGGTACCGGAATACGGGCGTGCCAGGTGTGTTCCATGGAATAACAAGGGAGTCCATACATAATCCCAGATAGCTTTTGAAGAATCGGATTTATTGGTATAAATTTCTTCCTTAATAACCTTTCTTTCCTTAGCAATTTCTGACTGCTTGATTAACGGGGAAGAAAGTGTTTCCATAAGCAGTTTTAATCCTGTTTCAAAATACGATTTTGGTAAGTGTACCGTATGCTTTTGGTGCTCTATCCATGTAAATGCACCATGCCAGCCGCCATACTGCTCAATTGCTAAAGCTTCTTTTTCAGTTGTTGGAAAACTTTGCGTTCCGTTAAAAACCATGTGCTCCGCAAAATGTGCAATACCCGGTTTATCCGGCGGATCAAAACGAAAACCCGCTCTCAAAAAAGCCGTGATTGTTACGGATTTTGTCGATAAGCCGGTGATGCTTACGAAGCTAAGCCCATTTTTTAAAATATATTTCTTATATTGCATACTACATTTTTCCAACAGCAATTAAGTATAACGGATATTCTTTCTGTAAAGTAATGTCCAATAGTTGACTTACCTGACTATCGATATATCCGCATATTGCACAACTTCCAAGACCAAGTGCAGTGGCTAAAAGAAGAATATTTTGCGCTAGATGTCCAATCTCAATTAATATATACCTGTATCCTCTATCTCCGTATTTTATTTGGGTTCTTCCCGCAACTGCGGTGATAATAAAGATAACAGCGGCTTGCGAAATCCATTTTTCTCCACCCGTTGCTTTTAATACCCATTTTTTAAAGCCTCCTTCACGGATTAGCTCTAATAAATTTTCTTTAACATTGTAATGATAAATACCGCTTTTAATCCCTTTGCTATTTAATACTAATGGGTAGATTTCCAGCGGATACCGTCCTCCGGCCGAAGGATAAGGCCTTCTACTGTTATCAATCACCGCACCTTTTTTTATAAGCGCTGTGGAATTGTTCAATAGGTATGAAAGTTCATTTTTTGAAATAGGACTATTTATAAACTGTCTAATTGATCTTCTCAATTTAAGAATTTCATCCAATTTTAAATTAGTACCGACGCCTTGTTTTGCATCTAAAGATATCTTTTTAAATCTGGGGTAGGTTTTAAAATGGATTTTAATCCATGACTGAGGGATTTCTTTTACACCGATGTCTAAATGGTCGTTATTGGTAGCGGTATTAAACTTATCGGATAAGGATAAGTTTCCTTCGGTTATTTCAAGAATTTTTTTTGTGTTATTAGTTTTCATAGGAATGGATGTGATATTTTATTAAATTCATCTTCTTTTCTTGGATTTTTCAAAAAACCAAGTTTAACAGGTACATCGTACAAACGTTTTCCTCCTAAATATGGATGCTTTTCGTCTAAATATAAGGGGTGCAAGTTAGGAATAACTACTTTTACTACTCTAAATCCCATTTTTTTTATTTCAGGTTTAGTGATATCTACATATATCACGTCCATATTTTTTTCTTTTAATATTTTAATTACATTCTCCAAAAGGTTTTGTTTTGGCATTAACTCATTGTCGGTAAATCGTTTAAGCTTGTTATTATTTAACCAGAAATCAAGAAATTTTAGAGATTTTGTTGATAACCAGAATTTAGCTCTACTTTTAAATATGTTTGCTTCTTTGTCGTTGCTCAAGATACTGTTGTAAGCCGATTTATCCCGTATCCAATGCCTTGTCAAAAATGATTCCTCGATTGCACCGATGACAGTTTGTTTAAGATTAAAACCTGCTTTAAGACCGATGGATACCGCAGGGCCCAGATTGGTTTTGTCGATTAAGATTGCGGCAAAAGTCGGGATATTTAAATCTGTGGTAAGATCGATTACAACTATTTTCAACGCATATCTGTTGCAGGTATCAATAATTTCATTAATTTCCCGATCATGGATGGACAATAAATCTACCTGCGGAGAGGTAAGTTTATTAAGATAACTAATCATGAATGCATCTCTTTCTACAATTTCGCAGATCCCTTTATAGATAGCCTCTTTTAATGTAGTTTCGGCTGCTGCTCCTGTTGAGATAGGACTAATAATAATTGGTTCATTTCTAATCCGCTTATAATTTATCGCGATTAATTGTAAAGGGATTAGGATATTTTTTTTCTGGGTTATTGATTTCCCATTAATCCAAGTAAACCTTGAGTGGTCATTTATTCTAAATTCCTTGAATGAATTTGCTACAAGTTGTCTACTAGAAAATGGGGTGATACGTAGAGGATCTAAATAATTGTGCTCAAGTTTTTTAGATGATGATATTAAGGTCTCCGAAGAATCATAACTATCCAAGCAATAACGTTCGATTGTTTCTCCCAGTGCCCTTATTAAGGCTACGTCTTTACGAAAAGAAAAGCCACCTGCAACCCCATCGCTGTCATTAGATTTATATGAAGTTGAGTAAGCAAATAATTTGGGCTCATCGTTATATAAGGAGATTTTATAAATATCTATTACTTTGTTATTGTAAAAATGCAGTATAATTTTAGAAGCTTTTTCCAAAGACTTGGTTAGTTTTTTTTCACTCCCGACCTTATCTAAGTCATTCATAAAACTTGATATCAGTATTATAGACTTTTATGTTCTATTTTATGCTATTTATTCTGTTGCTCCGCAAGGGCGGGGAGCAGGTGGAACCCTGCAAGGCAAAGCACAACCTGGAACATGGCAAGTGCCAGGTAATGGCTCACTGTTTTTTTCGTCCCTTTGCGTATCTTTTACCACAAACTCTTTCGTATCGGCAACAGACCTTATGATTTCTTGTGTACTAGGCATTTTTATCACCTCCTTTACTTTAGTTTCACTCTTAATACCACATTTATCTGCTGCTTGTCAAGTAACTCTTTTATGCAAACGATCGAAGTTTTGGACAAAACCCGACAAGGAAATACTTTGAGAAAAGAAAAAGGGCTACGGGGCAACTTCCTGCCAGACCCGGCGGGGGAACATCAAAAAAGTCGGAGCATTAAGAATAAAGTCCGGCCGTTCTGTAATCGTAAACACCGGACACTTTTTATCATCGGCGCACAGATCCCTTTGGTAATAAAAGCCTCCATTATTGTTTGTTGTGGCGTTAACCACGATTGAGCCGGCAACATTTAACCTTAAGTCTTCATCATTAGCAGCGCAATTGGCACCTCCTCCCGAAGCGTCTTTACTTTGCACGTTAAAACTTTTGTCGGTAGAGTAATAGCCTTCAAGATTGGAAGCAGTTGAGTTGGCAACGTCTCCAACACTTGAGGCGACATTAATGTCGTCACTGGCAGAAAAAAGCACGAAAGAACCGTTGGGCACGAAAATTTTGGTGTTGATGGTAAGCTTACCGTTGACTAAAATTACATATTTTCCCGCGGGGAATGTATATGTTCCGTTTGCACCATTTAACGTCAGATTTTGGTCAGTCGTATAGACGCCGGTGGGTAAATCCACCGGCAGCTGGCAGTTGGAAAGATCGCCGCAGCCGGAAACTCCACTTAAAGGTTTGGTGACAACATTTGACTGTTTAACTAGAAAACTCAGATTGGTATAGGCAGTTCTGGCTTGGTTGGAAAGCGGCATATTGTAAACATAAGGATAATTTCCCGCGCCGATTCCTCCCACCAGCCAACTATTGGCCGCCGCCGCCTGGCCCTGCCCAAAATCCGCCCCTCCCGAACCGGTGTTTACTAGCCCGTGTGTTCCGCCTACTCCGGGCGCTAAAGCGTAAGCGCCGCCACTACTGCAAAGCGGGTCGGCGGTACTGGGAATATTATCCGTGAAACCGCCGCCGGCGGATTTGGAAATATAGCTGCCGGTAATATCTCCGCCAATTGCCTGCATCCACGGGAAAGTATTAGAAATGCCAAAATTCAAATTCAAAATATTCCCATTGACGTCGCAGTTAGCGTTTGGTGCGCAAGTATTGCCGGTAGAGGCGTTACCGACGGTAAAAACAGCCACCGGAGGTTTGGGCGAAGTAGCATGATAACCGGACGGGAGAGCCATAATTGCCGTGTATGAGCCGGAGAGAAGCGGTTTGGTGCCGACGGTTGTGAATGTACCATTAGCAGGATTGGTGGTTAAAGTTTCATAGGGAGATGCGCAGCCGCCGGGTTGGTTGCCGGCGCAAATTGTCACACTCAAAGAGCTGTCGGTATAGGCGTGGTCGGTGCCGTTAATTTGGCCGTTTTTGTCTTCGTCAACAAAAACCTGTCCAATGGCGCTAAAAGTCGGGATTAAAATCAAACTGCCGCCGTATGGTTTACAAGTAGCGCCAACGCCGCCGGGGTTACAAACAGAAACCGATGGGGCAATATCAACCTGCGTGTAAGTTGCTCCTGCGGCCGGAGGCGTATAAGTGGTGGTGGCAGCATTTACCTGCGTAATTGTTCCCTGCGTTGCCGGCGTCCAGGTGTAAGTTACCGCTCCGGGCGCTCCTCCACCCGTAACGCAACCGGCAATGTTCAAACTGGAAGTCGCCGGCAGGGGATTACCGCCGACATAAATTTGTGCAGGTGTTGCCGTCACAACTCCGCCTGTGCAAGTGGGCGCGGGCGGCTGAATGCCAAAATTTTGCGTCACATTAATGCCGGGACTAGTCACAATAGATGACGGATAAGGGTTGGGATAAGTTATAGTATAATTACTGCCATAATTTGAAAAGGTCATCGTGTATGTTCCCGGAATAACGTTAGCAATAGTATAGTTTCCGTTGGCATCAGTTATTACCGAAGCATCAACACCGTCGGAAACCGTAACGCCTGCTTTGCCAACATCCTCCCCATCCAAAACGCCATTCCCGTTATAGTCAATATAAACTTGTCCGGTAACATTTGAGTTTGGTTTAATCTCCGAACAAGAGGCAGTTGACCCTCCGTTTGCGCCGCTACAAGTCCAAGTGTATTGAGTTCCCGCGTCAGCATTATTGCCGGAAACGCCGTCCGTACAAGTGTAATGAGTGGCGCCGCAGGTGCCAAGACAAGATAATGGTGTCCCGCCGTACGGGATGCCGTTGCACTGGGTGCTGTTACTTTGAATTAGACTTCCCTGCATACAGCCGTTTGCCCCGCAGGCAGGATTATGTATTCCGCAATTTCGGTCGCACCAGCGTGGTGAGCAGGAGTTAATATTGCAGGTTGAATTGCAACAGGTGGGATGGCCGCTAGTAACGGCGTTGCAATAAGCGTCTCCTAAATAATAATGCCCACCAAAACCATTATTACAGACATTGGTATCTAGTTGGCAGGCGCCGAGCGAAGAACAAGGAAGATAACACGCGCCTGCTCCGGCACAAACCTGTCCAGATCCACAGGGAGTTTTATTAACCCAACTGTAAGTATTACTGAAAGGATCAGTTAACAAGCATTGCTGCGGAGTATTTCCTGAGCATCGGTCTGGACTGCCTTTGGCGCAATTCTCGGCAAAGGAATACGATTTAAAGAAAAAAGGAACACAGAATAGTAAAAAAAAGATTAGAAAAGAAATTAATTTTATTTTTTTAAACATGCCTATACATCTAATTTAGTTGTTTCTGGGGTATTTTGTCAATTACAAACGGGTTTAATTAAGTATAGGGAGTCATGGTAACAACTGTGGGAACAGAAGAGACATTAAATGTATTGTTGGTAAATTGATTAGGTTGAGTAATAATAAGTGTCTTTAATAAATCGCTCATGGGCACTTCGGCATAAGGTTTTATTAAAGTCTGTTCGCAAAATTGTATAGTCTCTTTAGCTATTTCATTTTGGGCGCGCATCTCTGCTTTGCTTCTTCGGTCACTAGGCAAATCGGGTCCTTGGACATTGTCGCCAGTCATATAGTGTAAGTCAAAAAGAATCGTTGCTCCATCATATTGCTGAAGTCGTTGTTGCATTTGGGTAACTGTAAGAGTTTCACTTACTGTATTTTGAGAAGGCTTTGCAATAATAATTCCTGCCTGAGTATTAAGTGTATCTCTATCATTCGGATTATCTAATCTTCCCAAATCAGCTTTAATAATAAATCTTCCTTTCCCAGGATTTGCCGGGTCTACGGCTGTTCCGTCTCTAAGGCCTATGAGTTCGACAAGATAAGGAGAGTTGTTAGCATCATATTCGACTATTTGTCCAATATTATAACCTTGTAACTCGGAGGTTACAGTAGGTTGACTAAAATCAGTATTAGTGTCTAATATGTTTAAAGGTGCAGGAGTCTTATCAGAGTTCTGCTTAAAAAATAGGTTGGTAATTTGAGTTGTGCCGTCGAGATAGTCTGTAATTTCTTGTTGGAGTTGCGCTTCCGGGCTAAGGGTTGATTCGGGAGAAGCTGGAGCGCTTGGCAATTCAGATGGAACAACAATTGGACTTTCTGATGAATAAGGAATCGGAACAGGCGAAGTTGATTGTTCAACGATTCCCGATGGGGTTGTGCTTGGCGCTTCACTTTTTCCGGGACCGATTGGAAGAATACAGCCGGCTACTCCTGTTGCCGCCGCGGCCAGGCCTGCCACACCTAAAGCGACTTTGGTGCGAAAGCCGGGTTTTCTTCCATTGGCGGGAAGACTGGGTAATTTGGGTTCTACTGGTTGGTCAAATGCCGGTGTAATTTCTGTCATACTTCTCCCCATATTGTCCTACCTCCAAGCCTAATGCTAGTATTTTTGCTTCCAAAAGTCAAGCTAGGGTTTATCGATATAATTGATTGTGTGTTCCGATGGCTACAAAAATTGCGGTAATCTCAGCGTTTTCTTTTGATAGTAAATATATTGCACGCCAATCCCCGGTTATATTTATGCTCCTATAATTTTTTAATCTACCTAAAAGTTGATGGTCATGTAGTTGCGGATTAGCAGAGTCTTTAATAAATATCTCGAGTCTTTTCCTAAATGTAATTTTTATTTCGAGCGGTGATTTTTTAAGCTGTTTGTCAAAAGGAGTAGAGAAGTTAATTCTGGTGATTTTTTTCATTTTCAATCATTTTATCCAAATAACTGACTGCATCTTTTGCATTAGAAAACTTTTTAGCTGCTTTTCCGGCTTTAATTTCTTTTCGGGAATCTTCAAGCATCTGTAAAAGATAATCCGTCGGCTCTTCGCTTGTGCTAAAAATAACCGTTTTGGTTTTTATCAATTGAACAAGATAAGCGTTAATAACAGAACTTAAATTAAGCCCTAGTTCTTTGGCAATAGTTTGAGCTTTTATTTTTATTTCCGGTTGTGTTTTAATATTGATTACTGCGGTATTCATATGCCTAAAGTATATACAATGTATACACTATTGTCAATAGGGTGTTTAGGGAATGGGCTGAATTGCTTCGATATAATTTACTTGAGTTACTTTAAGGTTTGGTTTGGAAAAAGAAATTTGGACAGTGCTACCAAAAACAACATTTCTAAAAAAATCTGCAGACGAAGAATAAGCGATTGCATTAGGCATTGCTCCCGACTGTATGGTGGTATTTGTCTGTAGCTGCGGGATAGGCTGTTTTTGAAAAAGCGTATTTTGGTCAAAGCCTAAATTCAAAATTCCTTCTTTTGTAATAACTTGCACAGTTTTGCTGTCGTAGCCCGAAAAAACCGCATCCGAGACGAAATCATTTGGATTTGCTTGAGCAGTCGGTTTGCTAAGTGTGTCTGCATAGGCACGATATTTTTGCATTTCGCTGTCTGCGGCTTGACTCCTAAGTTTGGCAAAACTGACAGGAGCGGAATTTGGGTTGTTGTTTGCAATTTCTGAATTGGTTCTAATAGCGGTTGACGGTGTGTTTTGGGGCAAAAAGTTGGGGAGAGTAATGACTTTAAAATAGCCTAGGACGAGAAGAAAAAGTAGAAATACAGCCAAAAGGCCCGCAACTTCAGCAACTAAAATTAAAGCAATCTTCATAAATTTATGGTAGGGTAAAGTTGAAAAAAATGCAAGGTTTCCTCGTGATATAATAGATTCAGAATGATAATTACTAAATCAGAGCCGTTTTCTAAAGAAGAAATAGCGAGAATGAAAAATAAAGCAATTTTTGGTGCGCTGTCCTTAGATTTAAAAAGGGTGGCCCTTGGATATTTTAGGGGTTCATCTCCGATGGCTGAAAGATTTTTTGAAGAAGCTTTAAAAAGAAAGAGTGAGCTGAATGAAAAAGAGATTGAACCTTACCTGCTGAAATTTCTTTCCAGGATGGGTGATTTAAGAAAAGAGAAGGCGGAAAAAGCCGCTGAAGATGCGCTTTTATACAGTACAATTTTTCAAAACGCCTCGCAAGTATAAGCCCTACACGATAAATTTATGGTAGTCTATCGCAGAAAACCTGTCAACAGAAAAAAAATTAAATTTTTCCGATTGGCGGCCTGATAATCGAGGTAATTTTGCCGCTTTCAATTCTGCCAATCGGCTGGTTGTTGTCCGTAACCACTGTGCCTGGGGCAAAATTTTTCTTTGAATTTCTCATTCCCGTATTGTCATTATTATCAACTGGTACACGGGTTGGGATGGGTATGCGGGCTTGCGTTGGAATTGCGTCACTACCTTTAATCATTTTGCCGTTTTTGTCATAACCGTTTCCGCTGAAAAATTTGTCCTGGAATAGTCTGTATAGAGCATCGGCTTTGGGAAAAATTTCCTGCAACATGGAATCCGGCATAGAGCTATTGCTTTGAAAATACGCGTAAGAATCTATAGTTGACCCGTCCGGATTTGTTCCCCAGTCAAGAAACTGGCCGTATGTAGTTACAAAAGTACGGTAATCCAGAGATGCATAAAGCTCTCCTGTTATAGCAACGCCTTCCACGAAAATCTGGTGTATACTTGCGGGGTTTGAATCTCCTCCGGCAAAAGACCTTAATGCATCCATTGCCGCCTTTGTATTATCGTCAAGTATAAACTCGCTGGTATTAGTAAATTGCCGCATTTTAAGGTAAGACATATCGCCAAGAATGTTTTTAATGGCGGGGCTCGTTTTGTGATCGGTACGGAAATCTTCACGGTGGACAAGTTCGTGGGTTATCATTCGAAAAGCGTCCTCATTATTTTTAACGGTGTATCGGTTTGGATCAAGGATTATTAGGCCAGCGTCATCATTAAACCGCTTTATATACACAGCGGAGCAACTTCCAACACAATCTGTATTTTTAATATCGCTAGATTCGCCCAAAGAGATGGTTAGACTATGTCCGTTTATTTCTCCGTAAAGCTCTGGCGGCAAATTGGCAAGGTGCTGGTCGAGTAAGCGTAATTGTTCTTGCGTCCATTCCTGCGGAGCATTCCGGTCTGCCTGTTCAGAAACTCCTAAGGTTGCAAGTGCACTTTGTTCGGTGGCAAGGTGAATGCCGTATTTATTTTCAATTTGCTCCCTAGTAATGGTTATTTGAGTTTCAGTTTCGGGGGGATAGGCGGTTTGTCGGTCAACGACATGAGTAATAAGCCCGGAGAAAAAGGTATCAACATGTTCAGTGGGGCGAGATGCGGAAAGATTAGATTTTAATTCGACCCCAACAGTAAATCCCGTAATAGCAAGTACAGGGGCCCCGGCAATTGTAATTTTAGTCGCTGTATCCAGCTCCGCATATAAATTCCTGAAACGGGCAAATCCGCGGCGATTGTGTTTTAAGGCAGTCTCCGCCGCTATTTGTGGGTATAACTCTTCATCCATCTTGCCAGTTGGCTCAATTGTTATATTTTCTTGGGGGAGATCTGGTTTTTTAATTTCCTTAAAAACTTCAAGAATCTTCCGTGATGGACGGTGAATGCTCGGCCAATGCCATGCGCCTTTTCTTTTACTAGTCTTTGCCGATGTCTCAACTGTCGTTGTCGGCTCAGCCGGAAGGGTATCCATTTTTACAGGCGTTTCAGACATATATAAATCTTATAAGATTAGTCTTTGCAGTGTCAACTTACGGGGTTGGAGTGGGAGCGATGGAAAAGAGTACGCCGGTGGATTTTAGTAAAACCGATTGGGGATAGCCGACGGCCGTCACGACTGTTTTAGCTCCAAAATTAATCGGTGTTTTAATTTTTGTCTGACCGGATATTGGGGAAAAAGTGATTGTCGCAACTGTGCCATTTCCGGTTACCGCTTTTTGACCTAAGCCAATTCCCAAGACATAGGTAATTTTGCCTTTAACAGAGTCAATTTGTTTAAGAAGAATCGTTGGGTCGGTAAAAAAGCTGCCCGGTTGGATGTCGACATTAGTCAAGATTTTCGGATCATAAACAATTTCCAGCTGGACCGCCGTAGCTTCGTTTTTGCCGGTCGAAATTTGTACGTCGGTTTTATAGCCGGAGGGAGTGGCGGTAAGGGGTGTTGAGAGTGAAAGATTGGTTTTGGCGTAAGCTAAAGCCGGAGTAGTCGTCGTTGGTTTTGTGACAAGCGGAGATTTTAGGTTCGGTAGTAGGGCAATTGCCAACAGCACAATTGTTACCAGGGTTAGAAGTAGAATCAGAAAAAAAGTTTTGCGGGGCATCCAGCCGGTTTTTGTTTCCGCGTGAGCAACGGGCACGGCCGGGGTTTGGACTTCTGCGGTCGTTTGATTTGCTTGAATTGGTTGGGCAGTATTTTCTTCCATAAATTTAGTATAACACTAATCCATTCGACTTCGCTCAGGATTTCGGCTTAAAACCTCAATCTCCGACTTGAATCATTTTAAATTCCCTTAAGAACAAATTGTAATCAAATTTATCGATTGCGCCGTTATCTTCGAGATCGGAATTTATTTTATAGCTTGGAACTTGGTTGCATAATGCATGGCCATCAAGGTCGTTATAATTGGGGTCACTGATGCAGCTTAAAAGTATATGATAATCAAGAACTGACAATGCGTTGGGTGTAGCAATATCTCCCGTGACCAGATTAACAACGCCGGGGACGTTAACAGTGGTGTTGGTATCAACTACGGTTACGGAGCCCGGAACCAATTTAGTTAAATGTCCGTCAATAGTAATTTTTATTTTATAGGTGCCGGTTTTAAAGTTGGCTCCATAGGGAACTGTGCCGGCGTATTTTCCGATATTTGTTCCGCTGGTTTGGAAAGTAACATTGCCTTTTAAGGTTGCGACAGCGTTAGTGGTAGTATCGGTTAAAGTTAGAGTTATCGGTCGGGTTGGATTTTTAGGACTTTGGTTAGAGCCGGCAACTGGATTAGTTACCGCCTGACCGTTGATAATAGCTGTATTGGTTTTAGTGGTCCAGTCGGCATTTGCCTGATCGCCGGTGTGGCCGATGCCGTCAAGACCAAGTACAAGAGCAAGTCCGGGCGCAGCATTGCAACTGTCTCCGGCTTTGGTACAGCCATCGGTATTAAGATCGCAAGTATTTACCTGGGTACAAGTATTGTTGACGCAGGCAAAGTGAGGATTCAATTTTGGCAAATCGCAAGTCGTCGGTGGCGGAGGAGGACAATCTATAGAGCAGGCAGGATTTGTCTTTACGCCATCGGCTGAACAAGCGGTTGTTGTTCCGGCGCCACAACTGCCGTAAGTAGGCTTGCAAGTTGGATCTGGCGTGCAGCTGAAGGTGGAGGCGCAGCAAAAACTGTGCCCATTGTTAGTTGAAGCACCGCAATAAGCGTCTCCAACAGGGGCACTTCCTCCATAATCGGCGCAATAACTGGAATCTGCCTGGCAAGTCCCGGGGCAATTGTTATAACAAGTGTTGTTGAGTACTGTTTGCGGTTTGGTTGGATTCGTGTTGCAAGTAGAAACAGGAATTACCGGAGCAGGGCTATAACAAAGTACAGGATCCGCTGTTGTTCCGGCAGGATTACATGGAGCGGCATCTGTTATTTGTGAGCCGTAAGCTGCGTCTCCTCTGGATTTTTCAACACAAATGCCTCCTTTGTCGCTGCAGGTTGGAAGATTCTTGCAGCAAACGGTACCATGAGTAGGATCTCCTTGTTGTCCGCAATCGGAAGCGGCATTCAGAGGATTATTTATGGAATTGTAGGTAGTACAAACTAAAGACGAAACGCAAGAATATGTTCCGGTTAAGCCATTGTCGGCGGCCAATTGAGCGCAAGTTTTAGGCGCTGGCGGGGGAGTACAGTCTTTAGCTGTTGTGGTAGAACCTTGTGGAGATGGACTACAGCGATCGCTAGCATCGCACGCTTGTACCCACCATACAATAGAAGATGCATAACTAAGGCCGGTGGCCGTGTATGAATTGGCATAGGTCTTATAAGCAGTACTTGCCGCCGAACTTGTTCCGAAACGTATCCAATAGTATGACGCCCCGGCAACCCCAGTCCACGTAAAAGACATTTGGGAGTCTGTCCCAACGCAGGAAGGAGACATTACGCTTAAATTGGTAGGCTGTTGTGGGCTGCAATAATAACAACTCATGGTATTAACAGTGCTTGCAAACGTGGAGCTACTCCCACTGGGACAGCTTGTGTATGTGCCGCTTGGGCAATAGGGATTAGTTGATCCCGATTTGATGCAATTAAAACAGGAGTCCCCATTAGTACAGTTGTGATCGGGAGCAGAGCCGGTATAAGGAATTTTAAGACTACAGTCGCATTGAGAGGTTGCTGTAGTATAACCTGATGGGCATGTTTCGCTGCTATATTGACAGGTGTTTGGAGATCCGCAAACGGCTAGGGATTTTTGAGAGAAGAAGGAAACGAAGACAAGTAGAAAAGCGATGGAAAATAACAAAGACAAAATCTTTTTCATTAAAATAACTACTAACTGCTGGCTACTAACAACTTACAAATAAACAATTAGTAAACTAATCTTAGAATAGTAAAGTTTAGGGTGGGTTGTCAAGAGCCGATAGGCAACGACGAACGACTAGCTACTGACGAAGGGTTTTGGATAATCCACCGAGTTGTTTTGATATTGATTCCAATTTCTGTTCCAGCGCTTGAAACTGTTGAGTTGTAATTAGTTTTAAATCCAGAGCGACTTCAAAGCTTGCAATAGCCTCATCTGTTGAGCCAAGAGAAATTGCAATGAGTCTATTAAAGTCTTTGTCGGATTGCTTTGAGGACCCTTCAGCAATGTTTAGGATTATAGACAAAGAGCTTCTTTTTACTTGATCTGCCAAATATTGATATTGTCGAGGAAATTCATTTACGAGAAAGATTATTTCTTTGTGTAAATTTTTGGAATCCTGATAGACGTTAAATTTTCTATATCTAAAAGCCATACTATATATAATATAACAAATGCTAGAAGTTAGTTGTCAGATGTCAGAAGTTAGTTGCATTAATAACGTCTTTGTTTTATAATGTACCCATCACTCACATTCGGACATTTGTCTCTGAGTTTAAAAGCTTCGTCCGGATGGCGGAATAAGGGACAAGAAAAATTTATGAAACAAATTTCACTTGAAGAACTTCTTGAGGCCGGATGTCATTTTGGACATCAGGTAACCCGTGGAAATCCAAAAGCCCGTGACTTTGTTTTTGAAGCTCGCGATAATATTCAGATTATTGATTTGGCAAAAACCAAAGAAGGTTTGGACGAAGCGGCAGAATTTGTGAGAGCGTTGGGCGAAAGGGGAGGAAGTCTTCTAGTAGTTGGAACAAAACGACAAGCCAGGTCAATTGTAGAGGAGGAAATTGTCCGAGCAAAAGAATTGCTCAAAAATGATAAACCCGATAGTATTAACAAGCTATTTTATGTTACCCAAAGATGGATTGGCGGAGTCTTAACTAATTTCGGCGAAGTTTCTAAGAATTTTCAGAAGTTAAAGGATTTAGGCGAAAAATTAAATAACGCCGAAGAAAAAGCCAAGTACACAAAAAAGGAAGTCGGACAGTGGGAGAAAGAAAAACAAAAATTGGAATCGTTTTATTCTGGTGTTTGGGAAATGCAACAAAAACCAGATGCGTTGTTTATAATTGATTCGCATTTGGAGGATTTGGCGGTTCGGGAAGCAACCAGCGTCGGCGTCCCCACCATTGCCATCGTTGATACCAACGCCGATCCATATATTATCGATCATCCGATTCCGGCCAATGACGACGCGGTCGGTTCAATCAAGTTAATTGCTACCCATATTATTGATGCTTGGGTGGAAGGAATAAAAGCGCAAAAACCGCCACCGTCCGACGCTAAAGCTATGGACGGCAAGAAAGTTGAAGGCGAGAAGAAAGAAATAGTAGAAGTTCAGAAGAAAGAAAAAACAGAAACTAAATCAAAAGTTAAAGTTAAAAGTAAGAAAAAATAAATTTCTAATTTCTAATTCTTAATTTCTAATCAATTTTTAATGACGAATGTTTAAAAATTAAAACATTTGGATTTGATTGAAAATTAAAAATTTTGAATTTATAATTAAATTATGGTTGATATTAAGTTAATTAAGCAATTAAGGGAAGAAACACAAGTTTCGATTGCGGATTGCACCAAGGCTTTAGAAGAAGCAAAAGGTGACTACGAAAAAGCAATCGAAATTCTTAAAAAAAGAGGAATCGAGAGGGCCGAGAAAAAGGCTGACCGGGAGACCGCGCAAGGGCTAATTGAAGCTTACATTCATCAAAACGGAAAAGTGGGAGTGCTTCTGGAAATTTTGTGTGAGACGGATTTTGTCGCCAGAACCGAAGACTTCAAACGCTTAGCGCATGAAGTGGCAATGCAGATTGCGGCGATGAACCCGAAAAACATTGAAGTATTGTTAAAACAAGAATATATCCGCGACGGTTCAGTCACAATCGAAAATTTAATTAAACAAGCAATCGGAAAATTGGGTGAAAACATCCGCGTGAAAGCGTTCACACGTTACGAATTATAGATACATATTTACCCGAATTATTAGTCCGAATGGATCCGAATAACAAGGAATAAACTTATGCCCAAGATTATTCAAAAAGACCTCTCCTACAAACTAATGGGTATTTTATTCTCCGTTCAAAATAAACTTGGCAACAGATATCAAGAAAAATATTACCAACGCGCGATTGAAGTAGCGTTAAAGGAAGAAAAGGTAAGTTTTAAAAGAGAGCTTCCCGTAGATTTAATGTTCAACGATGAAAGAATAGGAAAGTTCTTCCTTGATTTCTTGATAGAGAATAAAGTAGTATTGGAAGTGAAAACAGTTGATAGGCTAAAGCCAAAAGATTTCAAGCAAGTTTTAGCTTATCTTACTGCCAATAATTTGGAATTAGGAATTTTGGTCAATTTTAGAACAGACAAATTGACATATAAAAGAATTCTCAATTCTAAGTATTCGGGTTAATTCGGAGTAATCATTTGTATGAATACGGATGTTGTGAAACAACAGATGCAGAAGGTGGTCGAGGTCATTAAGGTTGATCTTGGAACGGTTCGAACCGGCAGAGCATCGCCGGCTTTGGTTGAAAATGTTGTCATCCATGCTTATGGCGGGACACAAGCTTTAAAAGTAGTTGAGTTGGCGCAAATTACTACTCAAGATAGTCAAACAATTGTCATTACTCCGTACGATAGTTCAATCATCGGCGAAATCCAGAAAGGCTTAATGGAAGGAAACATTGGACTAACGCCGGTCATTGACGGGCAAATCATCCGCATTTCGATTCCTCCCTTAACCGAAGAAAGAAGACAGCAGTTAGTGGCTTTGGTTAATCAAAAATTGGAAGGCGGCAAAGTGCAAATTAGGCAGGTAAGACACGAAGCGATGAACGAAGTTAAGAAACAGCTTAATGATAAAACGATTTCCGAAGACGAAATGTTTCACGCCGAGAAAGATATCCAAAAATTAACAGACGATACCATTGCCGAACTCGACTCCTTAGGCAAGAAGAAAGAAGAAGAGCTCCTCGCGATTTAGTATCTAGTATTTAGTATTAAGTATTTAGTATACTTTCTAAGTTATGCTCCTGACGATAATTATTTTCCTAGTAATTCTTTCGGTGTTGGTTTTAGTGCATGAAGCGGGACATTTTTTTGTGGCGAAATTTTTCGGTATCAAAGTAGAAGAGTTTGGCTTTGGTTTTCCATTGACACGCCCAATTTTCTCTATCAAAAAAGGCGAGACAAAATATTCCCTCTATCCATTGCTGATTGGCGGATTTGTCAAGCTTTATGGTGAGGATGAGGCGGGTTCCGGCTCAATTAAATTAAAGCAGAAAAAAGTAAAGAACGATTTACATCGGGCATTTTTTGCCAAACCTATTTGGCAAAGAGCGTTGGTAATTTGCGCCGGAGTGTTCATGAATTTTGTCTTGGCGGTAGCAATAATTTCGTTTTTATTCTCCGTTGTCGGTGTGCAAATGCCCGGCAATAAGGTAACTGTTGACGCGGTTGTTAAGGGCGCGCCGGCAGAGAAAGCAGGCATCAGGCCGGGGGATATTGTTGTCTCTATTGACAAAACTTCAGTTACCAGCGCCGAGCAATTAGTCACTTATGCCAAAAAACACTTGGGACAAAAACTCGTACTAAAAGTCAAAAGTCAAAATTCAAAAGTCAAAAGTGTTGAAGTGGCACCGCGGAAAGTGTATCCGAGTAGTGAAGGTCCGATGGGAATCGCGATTTCGCAAAATGTAATTTTAAAAAAATATCCTTGGTATGAGGCGCCGTTTGTCGGAACAAAAGAGGCGTTGCGTGAAATTGTGTTGATGGTTCAGGGCTTGGCTACTTTAGTCTCCCAACTTTTATTCCACGCATCTGTTCCAGCAGGTGTTACGGGGCCCGTGGGGATAGCCCAACTAACGGGAATTTTCTGCTCGAATACCAATAGCTGTTTATCGTTTATTTCATTGATTTCTTTAAACTTAGCGATAATTAATATCTTGCCGATTCCGGCGCTGGACGGGGGGAGGCTACTGTTTATTTTGATTGAGGGAGTTTTTAGGAAAAAAGTTGATGCAAAAATTGAAGGTTACGCGCACATGATTGGTATGATAATTTTACTGGGGCTAATTTTATTAATTACGCTCCATGATTTGTTTCGAATTTTAACCGGCCAGCCGATAATCCCAAAATAAAGGAATAAGCGCTGAGGTCTCTTACGAGATTCGGGGTCCTGTCAGGAATTTCCCTTCCGCCAGTGCTCACTCACGATTCACTGGTCTGCGCGCTGTCGGAAGCCTTTCCATTCCTGCCACCCCTTTTGTTAGAATACAGACGAAATGAGAATTATTAAAGTAAAAAATCCGCAGCAGGGGGTTGAGGTTTGTAAAAAGCTGCTTTACGAAATAGCTTCCAAAACTTCAGTGTTGTTTTTGTCCGGCGGCTCGACGCCAAAAACGCTTTACGAAATTTTAGCCAAAGAGCAAAAATTAAAAGCCGGCGCGGTGGCTTTAATTGACGAGCGGTTTATTCAGAATCAAGAATCAAGAATTAAGAATTATGAATTGCCGAAGGGGACAAACCAATTGATGATTGAGCAGACGGGATTGATTCGGTATCTGAAAAAGGCGAAAACGCGGTTCTACCCAATTCTGGAGAATAAAAGTTTTGAGCAGACGACAAAAGATTATGATGAAACCGTCCGTTATCTTTTTAATTATTTTCCCAAAAATATTGGGATTTTGGGAATTGGAGTTGATGGACACACGGCGGGCATTCCTGCCGGCAGAATCAAGAATCAAGAATTAAGAATTATGAATGCGACGGATTTAGTGACTAGCTTTAATAATTTTCCGGCAGAACAAAGAGAACGAATTACGCTGACTTTTTTGGGATTGTCAAAATTGGACCAGATAATTGTTTTGGTTTTTGGAAAAGACAAAAAGAAGGCGCTAAAGTTGATGTTCCAAGATAGTTCACTCGCCGAAATTCCTTCCCGATTTTTAACGCAACCGGAAATCACAAACAAGGTAACATTAATTACCGACCAGGAGGGTTAATCTCCTTATTCGTCAGGGAGAGTCCAAATTCTACGCAGCAAATTTCTTGTCATGAGGCCACTTGTTTCTTCAGAAACTGCACCGGTTTCGCCTAATTCTACCTGAGCGCGAGCCATCAGAATGTCATTGGCAACGGGAATAGGAGCTTCTAAAACATCGACTGTCCACAACGGATGATTCCTGTCTGCTAAAGACATTGCTGCTGGTGTTTCGTCGGCTACCCCCTTAGTCCCTCTTTCCATGCAGAGATTATACTACAAGATGCTTTATTACGTCAAGTAAATATACATCTTTCTATTTTCATTATTTAGTTCTATAATTTCTTTTGTGAATATTTCGACAAGTCTTAACATTACTCCTTTTATCATGGTAATTTTTGGCGCCACCGGAGACTTGGCGCAAAACAAATTGATGCCCTCGCTATTTGCGCTTTTCAAAGAGAAATTATTGCCGGAAGAATTTTTCATAATTGGTTATTCGCGAAGGGAGTTTGCGATTGAAGATTTCCATAAGTATTTTGCCACCGAAAAAGAAGATGTGAGATGGACTGATTTTACCAAACATCTTTTATATCAATCCGGAAGTTTTGAAGATGCAACAGCTTATCAAAAATTAGAAAAACAGTTGGAAGAAATTGACAAAAAAATGGGTAGTTCTGCATCAAGATTATTTTATTTAGCAACACCACCGGATCATTACGAAACTATTTTAGACAATCTCGTCAAAACAAAATTATCAGCAGGAAACAATGTGAAGATTATCATCGAAAAACCTTTTGGAAAAGATTTAGAGACGGCAATACATTTAGATAAAAAACTAGCGGAGATTTTTGACGAAAAACAGATTTTCCGCGTTGACCATTATTTAGGAAAAGAAACAGTGCAGAATATGTTAGCGTTTCGGTTTGCAAACGGAATTTTTGAGCCGGTGTGGAATAAGCAATTTATTGATCATGTGCAAATTACTTTTGCCGAAGAGTCAGGAATTGGCAAGCGCGGCAGATTTTTTGACGGCGTGGGAATTTTAAGAGACGTGACGCAAAATCACATGATGCAATTGGTTTCGGCGGTGGCAATGGAAAGCCCCAAAAGTTTTACCAAAGAAGATTTAAGAGACGCGCGGGCCAAAGTTATCGGCTCAATGAAAATGGCGGAGGGACAGTCAATCGTTAAGGGTCAGTATGAAGGTTATCGAAAAGAAGAAAACGTCGCGCCTCAGTCACAAACAGAAACCTTTGTTGGGTTAAAGCTTTTTATCGAAACGGAAAGATTTAAGGGTGTGCCGTTTTACATCCGGGCCGGCAAAAAAATGCCTAAAGAGGTGGTGGAGATATCGGTGGTATTTACGCAAACCTGTCATATTTTATTCAAAGAATTTGGTTGTCCGGAAATCGGTAATGTGATCACTTTTCGGATTCAGCCCAATGAGGGAATTAGTTTGCGGTTTATCGCTAAAAAACCGGGGGCAAAATTGGGTCTGGATTCGGTAGATATGAAATTCAACTATAAAGAGAGTTTTGGCACCAGCGGCTTGGAGGCATATCAGCGAGTGCTATTGGATATTTTTAGCGGTGACCAAATGCTTTTTAACCGCTCGGATGAATTGGAAAGTTCTTGGAAATTAATTACGCAGATTCTTAAAAAATGGGAGAGCGAAAAAAAGGAAATTCAGATTTACAAAGAAGGAACTTGGGGACCAAAAGAGGCGAATAATTTGATTGAAAAAGACGGGAGAAAATGGCTATGAGCGATCAAATTAGTTTTGAGGAATTCAAAAAGGTAGAAATTCGGATAGGGAAGATTATCTCTTGCGAGAAAGTTCAAGACGCCGATAAGCTGTTAAAGTTACAAGTCGATTTCGGCCCTTCGTCAATCTCAGGGCAAGTTCATGAAATTAGACAAATAATTTCAGGCATTGCCGAAAGTTTTACGCCGGAAGAAATGGTCGGGAAAAGTTTGCCGTTTGTTGTAAATTTGGAATACCGGAAGTTTAAGGGCGAAGAAAGTCAGGGAATGTTGATGGCAACCGGGGTTGATGGAAAAGTGGTACTTTTGGAACCTGCCTCAGAAGTCCCCATCGGCGCGGAAGTTGTTTAATATGAAAGTCGGAATAATAGGCTTAGGTAAGATGGGTTCGCGCATCGCCGTTAAATTGCATGATGAAAAGCATCAGGTTTTTGTGTGGAACAGGTCGTGGGAGGTAACGGAAAAGTTTGTTAACGCGCTGAGGTCGCATTCTGATCTCGATGAGTCTTCGAACGCAAGCGTCCCTGCGAAACTCGGGATACGGTCGCAAGCGACTCTAGCGAAGACATCATCTCGACAAAATACTCCCCGCGCTTTTGAAACGATAGAGGATTTAATAAAGAAATTGAAAAGTCCCCGAGTAGTGTGGTTAATGCTGCCGGCGGGGGAGCCAACGCAAAATGTAATCGATGAACTGTCAAAGTATTTACAAAGAGGCGATATCGTAATTGATGGCGGAAACGCGCATTTCAAAGATACAGAAAAAAGATACAAAAAATTCAAAAAATTGGGAATTGAATTTTTGGGAATTGGGGTCAGCGGGGGAATAGTGGCGGCCAAAAACGGTTACCCTTTGATGGTCGGCGGTTCCAAAAAAGCCTACAAATACATAAAACCAATTTTGGATTCACTCAGTAAACCCGCTGGCGGACATGCTTATTTTGGCGAGGGCGGAACGGGGCATTTTGTCAAAATGGTACATAACGGAATTGAGTACGGCATAATGCAGAGTTTGGGTGAAGGCTTTGCGGTGCTGGAAAAATCAAAATATAAGTTCAATTTATTGGATGTTGCCAAAATTTGGCAAAAAGGAACTTTGGTTTCCGGTTTTATGCTTGACAGGGCGGTCGACGCTTTGGCTCAAAACCCGAATCTTAAAAATATGGCAGGTCCGGTGAGCGAATCGGGCGAAGCCCGTTGGACAATCGAGGAAGCCAAAGAAGAAAATGTTCCGGTCGAAATTATTCAACGCTCGCTTAATTACAGAATCCGTTCGCAAAAAGACAAAAAGCTACAAAAAACTTTCACCGCCAAAATGTTAAACGGCTTAAGAAATGCTTTCGGCGGCCACGAAATTAAGAAATTAGCCTAAAATAAGTACTCTCTCCGCGTCAAAAAGTTCGTAAGATGTATGATTCAAAAATCTTTTTTTCATTCGAGCACCAGCAGTCTGCACATCTAGTATATTATCGGGAAGTATGAATTTCCTGCCGCCTTCAAAAGGATGAATTTCAATAAGTGGGGGACATGCTCGTTGCATTCTTCTGCAAGGGATGGTTCTCCACTGTTCCTGAGAAAATGTGCCGTAATCAATCCAAGTTTCTGGCTTACCGTATCGAGATTTTTCCATCGGCACACAGATAATTCCAGATAATACCAAAAATCCTTTTTCCCTCACAAGCGTAAGAGTATACACGAACTTTTTAAAAAATGCTATACTTTAGGGGAAATGAGATATTCGAAATTATTTGGTAAAACTGTCCGTGATTTTCCGAAGGAAGAAGTTTCAGTCAACGCGAAATTATTAATTAAGGCCGGGTTCATCGATAAGTTGATGGCCGGTTCTTTTACGCTTTTGCCGTTGGGGTTTCGCGTTAAAGAAAAAATTGAGGAAATTATACGGGAAGAAATGGATAAAACCGGCGCCAACGAAATGTTAATGCCGCTTCTACACCCCAAAGAAATCTGGAATGAGACTGGCCGCTGGGACAGCGCAAAAGAGGTAATGTACCAATTCAAAAAAGACAATAAAGAATATGCTTTATCATTCACTCACGAAGAAATTGTTTTGGATGTCGTACGTAAGAAAATTTCCGGCTACAAAGATTTGCCGGTAAAGGTTTATCATTTCTCGACTAAATTTAGGGATGAGCCTCGGGCGAAATCGGGTATTTTAAGAGGCCGCGAATTTTTAATGAAAGATTTGTACAGCGCTCATTTAACGGCGGAGGATTTAGATAAATATTATTGGGAAGTGGCGGATGCCTATCTTAAAATTTTCAAGCGCTTTGGACTTAATGCAAAAGTGGTCGAAGCGGCCGGAGGAGTTTTTACCGATAACCATACCCATGAATTCCAGGTCTTCTGTGCTCAGGGCGAGGACACAATTTATTATTGTTCAAAATGCGATTTTGCGGAAAATAAGGAAATCGCTACGGTTCACAGTGGTGATGAATGTCCAAAATGTAAAGGAATAATTAAGGAGACAAAAGCAATTGAAGTCGGCAATATTTTTAAATTCGGCACAGTTTATTCGCAAAAAATGGGAGTTTATGCCACCGATAAAGACGGTAGCAGGAGACTCTTGCATTTTGCCAGCTACGGAATTGGCATCACCCGCATGATTGGAACGTTGGTAGAATTATTTCACGATGATAAAGGCATCATCTGGCCAAAATCTGTCGCGCCATATCAAGCGCACTTGATTTCGATTCAGGCAAACGAAAAAGCGGATAAGTTTTATGAAAAACTCCAGAAAGAAAAAATAGAAGTTTTGTATGACGACAGAGAAATACCGGCCGGGCAGAAATTTGCCGACGCAGACTTAATCGGAATTCCGGTGCGACTTGTCATCAGCGCAAAAACTCAAAATCAGATAGAATGGAAAGAGAGAACAAGTGATAAAACAGAATTGATTTCAGTCGAAGAAGCTATAAACAGGTTTAAAAAAGACCAAGTAGTTTAGCCCAAATTACCGCATAAGCCGCGAAAAAAACCACTACGCCCACGATAATAATTGGCAGCAATCTATTCGCGCCCTTTCCTACCGCTGTTTTGTTCTTTGAAGGTGGATTAACGGTTGCCGTTTCAGTCGATTTGTTTGAGCTATCTGCCCGAAAAACCTGCGAGACGGTAGAATTTTCATCTGAAAGAGAAGGCGCTGGCGTTTCAGGTTGGGGTTGAAGTTCGGGTTGGGAGATTGGTTGGGTTTCCATGGTTGGAGCCGGTGGTGTAACAGTGTTTCCTTCAAAGGACGTTCCCATTACTCGCTCATAAGTTTCTTTTAGCTTCGGGTCTAAGTCATTAACGGTCTTTGGATTCATAGGCAGTAACTTATTATAGCTTCCTACTTCGTATTCTTGTCAAGCCGCTTTTCTAAATTTCGGTTTAGGCTGTAACTTCTTTGATTTATTAGTATAATGTAAGTATGCAGATTGTAATTGATGGATTATTAACGAATTATCAAGTTCTTGGAGAGGCTAAGGAAGTGCTTTTAATTTTACCTGGATGGAGGAGGTCAATAACTGAATGGACGCCAATTGCTCAAAATCTAGCCGCTAAGTATAAAGTAGTGCTTTTGGATCTGCCGGGATTTGATTTAACCGCTTTGCCGAAAAGCATATTTGGAGTATGTGAATATGCGAGTTTTGTGAAAAAGTTTTTAGAAAAATTAAGAATAAATAAATGTGTTATTTTAGGGCATTCTTTTGGGGGGAGAGTAGCAATTGTGTTGGCTTCAGAAGGACAAATTGTTACTAAGTTGGTTTTGGTTGACAGCGCCGGAATTGAGAAGAAAAGTTTATATGTCAAATTAGCGAATGCCCTAAAAATAATTGCTTTCCCAATTATTTCGGCACTGCCTAATTCAATTAAAAACAAAATCAGTAATTCAGTCGGTTCTACAGACTACAAAACTTCCGGGGAAATGCGCAAAATTTTTGTCAAAATAGTTAATCAAGATTTAAGAAAATTATTGCCAAGAATAAAAATTCCCACTTTTATTATTTGGGGAGACAAAGACGATGTATTGTCGGTTTCGCAAACCAAAATTTTTAAACAAGAAATAAAAGGTGCAAAAGTCAGAATAGTTTGGGGAGCAGGGCATGATCCTCATTTGCAGAGAATGGAACAGTTTTTAACAATTCTTAAAGAAATTTTATGATCGCAAAACTTTTTCCTTACAAATTACAATTGCAAATTCTGCAACAAGGGGAATACAGAATAATTAATTTTCTGAGATGGGATTTTAATAATTTTTTCAAGAGAAAGCTTGAGGATAAAAAGCAGCTGTTTTTTTCGCCTAAGGCAAAAATGATCTTGGTTTTGTCTTTGGGACTGGCTTTTCTAACGATTCTAGTTTTGAGCTTACGTTTTGGACTGCTGGGTTTGATCTTGGGACTAGTGCTTTCTTCGCAAGCTTATATCTTTCTGGCAGTTGCAGATATTATTTTAAAACCTTTTGAAAGCGGCTTGAGATTCTGGCTCAAAAGAAAAGCAATGCAAAAACTGGCTACGCTCAACAATTTGACAGTGATTGGAATTACTGGCTCATACGGAAAAACCAGTGTTAAGGAATTTTTATATACAATCTTAAAAACAGAATATCAAACACTTAAGACTCCGGAAAGCTATAACACAGTTTTGGGAATTGCAAAAGTTATTGACTTAGAACTTGACGAAACTTATCAATATTTTATTTGCGAAATGGCCGCATACAAGAGGGGAGAAATAAAAGAATTGGCGGATATGCTTAAGCCCAAATTCGGAATTTTGACGGGAATCAACGAGCAGCATTTGGAAATGTTTGGTTCAATCGAAAATACCATTTTGGCTAAATTTGAGTTGGTTGAGGCAATTCCTGAAGATGGTTTTGCAGTTATCAATGGTGATAATGAATTAGTCAGAAATAATTATAAAAAGTATGCAAAGAATTTTGTAATTTATGGATTGGGAGATTTTAGTTTTTCTGCTAAAAATATCAAGATTATCGAAGATGGAACTACCTTCGAGTTAATTTTAGATGATAAAAATTATCCTTGTAAAACAAAACTAATTGGTAAATCACAAATCGAAAATATCGTAGCTGCTGCGACGATGGCTTTTAAATTGGGAATGAAGCCGGAAAAAATTCTCGAAGCCATAGGAAATTTATCGGCTGTCTCGCATCGGTTAGAATTTCGACAAAGAGAAAACATGCTGATAATTGATGATGCTTATAACAGCAATGTCACCGGATTTAAAGAGGCTTTACATCTTTTGGAAAACTTTAAAGACAGGCCAAAAATAATTGTGACACCGGGGATTGTTGATTTGGGAGGAAAAACATTAGAAATTCATAAAAGCTTGGGGAGACTTGCAGAAAAAATCTGCGATACAGTAATTTTGGTTGGCAAAAGCGATCGTACAAACGGATTAGCGCAGGGAGTTACTAATCAAAAAAAGATTCAGTGGATAGAGTCAATTAAAGATCTATCAGTTATTCTGAAAAAACTCGATTTAGAAAACCCCGTGGTGCTTTTGGAAAATGATTTACCAGACAGCTACTAGACCTTCGATGCTTTTCCCTGAGGGTTAAAATGCTCAAGAATATTGGTTGGAAAACTGGTAGTATTTTTTTGAGCGTCCACATGTTTTTCCAAAGCTAAGTCAATAAGTCTTGTTAATAACTCTCTAAATTTTATGCCTTTTGGTTCCCAAAGATAAAACGCCAAACTGCCTGGAATGGTATTAACCTCAAGAATAATAATTTGTTTTTCGTTAAACATAAAATCAATTCTTGCCAAACCACTGCAATCAAGCGCCTGATAAGCAGTTCTGGCTAATTCTTGTATTTTCTCTTCAATTTCTCTTGGAAGATCAGCTGGCACTTTCCTTTTGGCCGAAGCCATACCTTTAGATTTACTATTTTCAGATTTATATTTATCGTCATAGCTTAACAGGTCTTTTGATGGGAAAACTTCCTCGCAAACAGAAGTTTCTAAGATATCTCCGCTATTCCCCATGACAGAAATATTTATTTCCCGTCCCGTAAAAGCTTCTTCGGCAATAACTTTTCTATCAAAAACAAGCGCAACTTCAATCGCATTCCTTAATTCCTCATCCGTTTTTACTTTAGAAACGCCGATGCTTGATCCGGCGTTAGCAGGTTTAATAAATAGTGGTAGAGTAAGTTTTTGTTTAATCTCTTTTAGTATTTTCGTTTGATCTTTTTCCCAAGCTTTTCTATAAAACCAATAGTATTTTGTAATTGATAATCCATTTTGTTCAAAAAGTTGTTTGGTAACGACTTTATCCATGCCGGTGGCGGAGGCTAATACCTTAGAGCCAACGTAGGGAATGCTCATCAACTCAAAAAGTCCTTGAAATGCACCGCTTTCGCCAGTTCCACCGTGAAAGCAAGGGAAAATAACATCAACGTTGATGACTCCCCCTTTAAGAAGGCCCCCAGTTGTTTGAAAACCTTTGCGTTGCATGTTTAAATAGGGTTGTATTCGTTGTGAGTTATCAGGAATTGCGAGAAGATTTTTATAAGTTTCAATCTGCAAAAGCTTATCGCCCGTAAAGCATTCGCCATTTTTTGCAACATAGATAGGAATGCCTATAAATTTATCTTTGTCTAGATTCTTCAAGGCTTGTAGGCCGGTGATTACAGACACTTCGTGCTCGGGGGAGATGCCGCCAAAGATAACTGCCACTTTTTTCTTATCCATAGATTGATTATAGCAAAATTATGGGGGCGCAGTTCAAATTTAGCTGCGGTACTTTTTTTTAGACCTCAAAAAAGGTATACTTAAGGCAATAAATTATGAGATTTATTGTTGTACATACGTCGCCGGACATGGATGCCATAACCAGCGCTTGGTTAATCAGGAAGTTTTTGCCGGGCTGGGAAAAGGCTGAGGTTAAATTTGTGCCCGCAGGCGAAAGAGTTGGGGGCGAACCAAAAGGACAAAGTTTTGATCATGCGGTTGAAAAAATTGGCAAAGATGAATATATCCAAGCTGATACCGGCATGGGACCCTTGGATCATCATCAAACGCAAAGCATGCAAGTTTGCGCTACCACTTTGACTTATGATTTTGTCAAAAAATACCTACTGGCTTACAATCCGCCAGTTAATCCGGAGAAATTAGAAGCTTTAGAGAGGATGGTAAAGTATGTTTTGCAAGTTGACCATTTTCAGGAAATCTTTCGCGCAGAGCCCTTAGAGGATTACAATGATTTTTCCGTCGTTAATATTTTAGACGGACTCAAATTGGAAAAACCGGATCAAGATGGATATTATGTGCATTTTATTTCAGAGTGCTTGGATGCGCTCTTGCATGATTTTGAAAATAAAATTTGGGCCGAAAGAGAAATTAAAAAAAGCGGGATAGAATTTAAAACCAAATGGGGCAACGGTTTGGCAATTGAAAGCATTAATGATTCAGTCGTAAAACTAGGGCAATTGATGGGCTACGTAATTGTTGCCAGAAAAGATCCCAGAAAAGGATATTTAAGGATTAAAACAAAACCAAATCAAAGCGATGATGACAAAGGAGTAGATTTAACTTTAGTATACGAAAAGTTAAAAAAGATGGATCCAAGCGCGACTTGGTTTTTACATGTGTCCAAAAAAATGCTTTTGAATGGAAGCCCTAAAAATCCTAAGATGAAGCCAACGAAATTACCTTTGAGTGCTATAATAGAGGTGTTAAAAACCATTTAAGATGGATTGTGTTTTTTGTAAGATAAGAGATAGGATTATCACCAAGGAATTTACTTATGAGGATGAGGATATCATGGTTTTTCCGGACATCCATCCGCTTAAGCCAATCCATTTATTGATTGTTCCTAAAATTCATACGGAAGATTATTTGGATTTCAATGATCAAGAATTAATAACGAAAATAAAAAAGGTGATTAACAAAATGATTGAAGAGCAAAAATTAGATAATAGAGGCTATCGGGTTTCGATTAATGGGGGTGGAGCACAGCTGGTTGGGCATACACACTTTCATTTGATGGGACCAATATCAGTTAATGATTAAGGATAAGTGATTAGCGATTAATGAAAAAGAATTAATCCTTTATCATTTATAATTAGTAATTAACGTAAGGAGGTGTTTTTATTTTATGGTAGTTGTTAAAAAAATGCCGGGAGACAGCGATGATGCACTCATCAGAAAGTTTTCCCGCAAAGTAATGTCTGAAGGGATTCTTCAGGAAGCAAAAAGAAGAGAGTTTTATCTTAAACCTTCCCAAGCTAGGAAACAAAAGGTGCAAGACGAGCGAAGGGCAAGGAGAATCGCCAACGATAGGGCGGCAGCTTAAGTATGGATAAAATTTCCGTTCTAATTTTTGTGGAGAGCCGGTATAAGATTAACCGGAAACGCATTAAAAAAGTCATCGAAAGCGTGATTGCCAAAAATGAAGTTACGGGACCGGTGGAAATTTCTGTTGCCGTGGTAGGGGATCGGAAAATGCGGGAGCTTTCTAAGAAGTATAAAGGCGAAGACAAGACCAGAAATATTTTGTCCTTTTCGCAAACCGAAGGCGAATCAGTTATCACACCTAGCGATATTTTAAGGCTTGGCGACATTGTTCTTTCATTTCCGCAAGTAATCAACGACGCGGTCCGCGACGAAATGCTGGTCGATGACAAAGTGGACGAGTTGGTTGAACACGGTTTAATGCATCTTTTAGGATTACATCACGAGTAGTATGGTTTTTTACAGAAAATACAGACCCCAAAAAATTGAAGAGCTAGACAACGAGTCGGTTCGCAGAAATCTCTACTCGATTTTTTCTAAAGGCAGTTTTGCGCATGCCTTTTTATTTACCGGGCCAAAAGGTTTAGGAAAAACTTCCGCGGCCAGAATTGTCGCTAAAGTTATAAATTGCGAAAAACATCTTGGGCTTAAAGGTCACCGTGAAGATAAAGAAATTGAGCCCTGCAATAAATGCTCACAATGTCTTTCGATAGCAAATGGAAATAATTTGGATGTTTTAGAAATTGACGGCGCATCAAACAGAGGAATTGATGAAATCAGAGATTTAAAAGAGAAAATAAAGTTAGCTCCGTTTAAGGCAACAAAGAAAATTTACATCATTGACGAGGTGCACATGTTAACGACCGAAGCTTTTAACGCGCTTTTAAAAACTCTGGAAGAACCGCCCAGTCACGCAGTCTTTATTCTTTGTACCACGGAACAACATAAAGTGCCGGCAACCATTGCCTCCAGGTGTTTCAAAATTAATTTTACCCGCGCCACCGATGAAGAATTAGTCCGTTCCCTGCAAAGAATCGTTAAAGCAGAAGTTATAAAGGTGGACAAGGAAGCGCTTTTGGAGATTGCCAAATTGTCCGATGGTAGTTTTAGGGACGGCGCAAAGTTATTGGAAGAGGTGGCTATTTTTGCCGGCAGAAAAACTATTACCGTGGATCTAGTTAACGAGAAATATAATAATTCGGGAATTGCTGATAGCCTTTCACAAATGCTGGAAGCTTTAATACAAAAAGATGCAAAAAAAGGAATTACGATTTGTAAAGAGTTGGCAAAACAGGGGATGGATTTTAAGTATTTTATCGAAGAGTTGATGGGCGAGTTACACTTAATGCTTTTGCAAAAAGTCGGAGTGGAGAAAGCGGATAAAGAACCAATACTTGAGCTTTCGGAAATTCGGAAATTGTTTCAATTGTTAACCGCTGCATATCTGGAAACAAAGTCAGCGGTTTTATCGCAAATGCCGTTGGAGTTGGTGGTTTTGGAGTGGGGAGAAGGAGGACAAGGAGTTGAAGGCGAAAGCCAAACGCATGTTGTTCAAGACGCTCGCCAGGGTTCAACCCAATCCCAAAATGCCTCCCGCTCGCTAAGCGGAAATAGGCAATTAGAAGAAACAAAAAATAATGTTACGAAAACGCCTATTTCCAATTCTTTCACAAATAGTTTGGTTTCCGCCCCCGTTATTAAAAATAGCGTATTAGTGGATTTAATTAACGAAGTAAAAACGCAGAATCCTTTAGTCGCCGGACTGTTGCGAAGTTGTAGTGCCGAGGAGATTAAAAATAATACGCTTAACATAATCACAAGCTCAAAGTTTCATAAAGAAAAACTGGAAGAGCAAAAAGCAATGCAGATACTAAGCGACTCTGCAGCTAAAATTTTTGGAGAGCAAATTGAAGTCCATATTTTAGGAGGTGATAGATAATGAATAATCCATTCTCCCAACTTGGGGAACTTAAAAAAATGCGGGATCAGGCGATGCAAATTCAGAAAGAATTACAAGCCGAAGAAGTCAGCGTTGATAAAAACGGCGTCCAAATCGTGATTACCGGCGACCAAAAAATTAAAGATATTAGGGTTAACGGCCGGTCTGACGACGATATTAAGGAAGCAATTAACGAAGCGGTTAAAAAATCTCAAGAAGTGGCAGCCAGAAAATTAGCAACGATGCAAGGTGGTCTTTCCAGTCTTTTGGGCGGCGGACAATAATTGCAACTGTTGCTCAAAATAGCTAATAAATAGTAGAATAACTTGATGAGTATTTTTAGTGGAAGCGCCAGCAAAAAACTGGCGGGAAAAATTGCCAAAAATTTGGGTCTCGAACTTTCTCCGGTCGAGATTTTTGTTTTTCCGGATGGCGAAAAACGGATCAGAATTAAGGAAAATGTGGTTGGTAAAGATTGCATCATTATCCAGTCTGCCAGCATCCCACCCGACGAAAATTACATGGAACTTTTTATTATGATTGACGCCTTAAAACGCTCCGGCGCAAAATCGATTAAAACCGTCATTCCATATTTGGGTTACCAAAGACAGGACCATATTTTCCGAGACGGCGAAGCGGTATCGTTAGAAGTAATTGCAGAAATTTTAACCCGGGTTGGAATGACAGAACTTTTTTCTTTTGATTTACATTCGCCAAAAATTCCGGACATTTTTTCGGTTCCCGTTCATCATTTGTCGGCTCTGCCAACTTTTGCTGAAAGAATAAAACAAGATTTCAACCTAACTGAAATTGTTTTGGTTTCGCCTGATATGGGGGGAATAAGAAGAGTCAAAGAGGTTGCGGAAATATTAGGTAATATTCCTTTTGTGACGATTGAAAAAAACCGCAATTTGGCAAGCGGCGAAATTAATGATAGCGGACTTAACGGGGAAGTGCGGGGAAAAATTGCGGTTGTTGTTGATGACATGATTTCAACCGGACAAACAGTGGTAGAAGCGGCAGAATTATTAATCGAACAAGGGGCAACCAAAGTTTTTGCCTTTGCAACTCACGCAGTTCTGGCCAAAGACGCCGATAAACTTTTGCAACACTCAAACCTTGAAAGAGTGGTGGTTTCGGACACGATAGATGTCCCGGCTTTTAAATTATTTCCAAAATTGGAAATAATTTCCATCGCCGACGTTGCCGCAAAATCCCTAAAATCATAATTTATGACGATACCCAAAGCAATCCAAAATCTAATTGAGTCTTTCGAAAAGCTTCCGGGCATTGGCCCGAAAACCGCCCAACGCTTAACCTTTTATCTTTTACATGTCCCACAAGGTGAGTTGGATGAGTTTGCCAGTTCGGTTCAAAAGCTAAAAAATGATACTATTTTGTGTTCCGTCTGCAACATGATTGATGATGTAGATCCCTGCAGTATTTGTAGTGATCCACAACGTGATCAGTCAATACTTTGCGTGGTGGAGCAACCTCTAGATGTTCTAGCACTTGAGAAAGGTCGTGGTTACAAAGGAGTATATTTTGTTTTGCACGGGAAGATAGATCCGCTAAATAATATTGGGCCGGATGAAATATTTATCAGTCAATTGTTAGCAAGAATTAAGGATAAAGAATCAAAAGTTAGGGAAATAATTTTAGCAACCAACCCGACAATGGAAGGGGAAGCAACAGCGATGTATATTGCAAAACAACTTAAATTTCAGAACTCAAATCTCAAAATAACACGAATTGGACGGGGACTACCGGTCGGGGCAGATTTAGAATATGCCGATGACACCACACTTCAGCGAGCGATGGAAGGAAGGAGCCAGTATTAATGGATAAAGCGGGAATGTTTGGGGAGTTATTAGAGCAGGGGCAGCAGACGGTGCAAAATACCGTCAAGAGTGCAGTTTCTGACGTTGCCGGTTCGGTCACCAGTCAACTCGGCGTAAAACCGGAAGCTAGTCCGGATAATCAGGGCAAAACTCAATCACAAAATCAAAACCAAACTCAAAATACTCCTAAAGTTGAGCCATCAATTCTCAAGGCGGCGTCAAGTCCCGAGACAATAGATTTGGTCAAAGAATTTTATGCGCCGTCGCAAGATGTGCCGCCAGATTCTGCTCAGGTTAAGCAACAGGAGCAAATGGAAACACAGCAAAAGCTGGCAAAACTTCGACAAGAATTACATCAGGGAGAATATTATGAACCGCTAATTGCTTACGAAACTAAAAAGCCGGGGCGAGAAGAGGAGGGCGCGGCGGAAAAAGTCGAGAGAGAAGAAAAAGAGGAAGAACAGAAAAAAATGGAGCTGGAAGAAAAAAAAGCCAAAGAAAAACAAGATATCTCAACTTCAAGAGCACAGAGAGCGGTTGAAGCAAATCGGGGAGTTGCGGGGTAGGACTTGTTATGCTAAGCTCGAGTTACAATGCTTAAGCTTCAGAATACCTTATCTCACCAGATTGAGGAGTTTAATCCTTTAAATCCACCCGTCGTTACGATGTACACTTGCGGACCAACTGTTTATAACTTCATGCATATTGGGAATTTAAGAACGTTTGTTTTTTCGGATTTATTATTCAGAGTTTTAAAATTTAACGATTTTCAAGTTGAAGCGGTAGAAAACATTACTGACATTGACGATAAAATTATTAAGCAAGCTAAAGAAGAGGGAAAAGAAATCGGTGAAATTACCAAAGAATACACGAGATATTTCTTGGAGGATGTCAAAAAGTTAAACATCAATCCGGAAAACCTTAAAGAGCAACCAAGGGCCACAGATTATGTTGAAAAAATGGTTGCTTATATTCAAGTTTTGGTTGAAAAAGGTTTTGCGTATGTGGAGAAAGATAATTCAGTTTATTTTGACATTTCTAAATTTTCTAACTACGGCAAGCTTTCCGGTTTGGAAAAAAGAGAACTAAAAACCGGCACCAGAGTCTTGTCGGATGAATATACAAAGGATGATGTTCAAGATTTTGCGCTGTGGAAAGCAGTCGCGTCTGATGAAGTCGGTTACGATTCGCCTTGGGGAAAGGGAAGGCCGGGTTGGCATATTGAGTGTTCGGTAATGAGTCAGAGTATTTTGGGAGATAAAATTGATATTCATACCGGCGGAATCGATTTAGTTTTTCCGCATCATGAGAATGAAATCGCTCAATCTGAAGCTAAAACAGGGGAATCTCCATGCGTAAAATATTGGGTGCATGGCGCGCACATGCTGGTTGACGGCAAAAAAATGTCCAAAAGCTTGCATAATTTTTACACTTTGGCAGAAATTATCGATCGTGGTTTTGAGCCGCTAGCTTTAAGATACCTATTTTTACAAACGCATTACCGTCAGGAAATGAATTTTACTTTCGAAGCTTTGGAAGCGGCGCAAAATGCGCTCAACCGTTTGAGAAAAGAAATTGCGGGTTATGACGAAGGCTCAAATTCGCTCCCCGAATATGAAGAGCAATTCAAAGACGCGATTAATGATGATTTAAATATGCCAAAAGCTTTGTCAATTTTGTGGGAAGTTATTAGATCGGATAAAAATCCTTCAGACAAGTTAACGACGGTATTAAAATTTGACGAAGTGTTAGGTTTATCGCTTGATAATTCGAAGTCACTAGTGCAAAAGCAGGAAAAAGTGCCGGTCGAAATCCAAAAATTACTTGACGAGCGGGAGCAACTAAGAAAAGAAAAGAAATTTGCCGAGGCAGATAAAATCAGAGAAAAAATACTGGCGATGGGATATAAAGTAGAGGATAAGAGTTAAATCTTCGGAGCTTCTCTTTGAGTTAACGCAGACCATTTCAATAATCGTTCGCGTCTGGCAGCAATACTTGTAGTTTGGCTTTGGGAATTATTTCGTTGGATAAAATCTCCGTTGTCCGGAGTGCTACTCTCAATAGAGTTAGAGGGATTACTCATAATGATATCTTTTAGGGTAGTGCAATTTTTGGGGACTTGTCAAGAGGTAAAATCTATGCGCATAATAACTTAGGAGTAGAAATGGCAAAGAAAAAAATCAGCAAAAGAAAAAAATCAGTCGTCAAAACTAAGAAAGTAGATAGGGGAATTGGGATTGATTTTCATTCTTGGACATTTTTCCTATTCCTGCTTTTTGTCCTCATAACTGTTTTGATTCTCGTTGCCCAGCAAATGGGATATCGGTTCTTCTAAAGCATCAGCATTGACAAAACTTCAAGATGGCGTCAGACTAAAATTGTGATAGATTTTACCAACTTAGGTTACACAAAACCCTTGTATATTCTGCCGTTTGACCACCGGACAACTTTTGCCAAGCAAATCTTCGGCAAAGATTCAATCATCGAGCTAAATTCGCAAGAAAAAGAAGCGATTCGGGAATTAAAAATGCTAATTTACAAGGGTTTTAAAGACGCGGTGGAAAAGTTAATTCCTACCAATGCAGCAGCGATTCTCTGCGATGAGGAGTTCGGAGCAGAGATTTTGATTGATGCTTTGCATAATGGTTATATCACGCTTTTGCCGGTGGAAAAAAGTGGACAGGCGGAGTTTGATTTCCAGTATGCGGATTTTTCGGAGCACATCGAGAAGTTCCATCCAAGTTTTGTAAAGGCGTTAGTGCGGTTTAATCCCGGTGACGCGGATGATGCGAAGCAAAGACAAAAAACCAAACTAAAAGAATTATCTGATTATTGCCAAGAAAGCAAGCATAAATTTTTACTGGAAGTTCTTATTATTCCCACTGAAACGCAACTTAAGGAAGCGGGTTCGCAATTAGGTTTTGAACGGAAAGTCCGGCCGGTTTTGGCGGTAGAAGTTATTAAAGAATTGCAGGGTTTTGGCGTAGAACCGGATATTTGGAAATTGGAAGGTTTTGATCAAATCGAAGATTACAAGGAAATTATCCAAGCGATAAAAGCAAGCGGCAGAGAAAATGTCAATTTAATAATTTTGGGCAGGGGAGCAAGGGAGGAAGAAGTAGAAAAATGGTTGGAAGTTGGCGCAAAAGAAGAAGTGTTTGAGACCGGACGAAAAGTGGAGGGCGTGATCGGTTTTGCGGTCGGTCGGACGGTGTTTTGGAAGGCGATCGAAAGATTCCACAAAGGCGAAATCGGCAAAGCGGAGGTAATTCAAATAGTGAGTGCCAATTTTCAAAACCTCTACAGAATTTTCACTGCGTGATTGTTTGGGGTCCTGTCTCCAGTCGCAATCCCTTATGTTCGTAGAATTACTCTTTTGACGGCGGCGAAAATGGCGTTTTCGTCGAGTTGATACTTTTTAATTAATTCTAAAGGTTTCCCAGATTCCGCGAAAGTATCTTTAAGACCCACAAATTCAATTGGCGTTGGCCTGTTTTTACTCAGGACTTCAGCAATTAAGCCACCTAAGCCACCGGCAATTTGGTGATCTTCAACGGTGACGACCGCACCTGTCTGCTCAGCTAATTTCACGATTGTTTCCTCATCAACTGGCTTAAGTGTGGAAACATTGGCGACTAAAACTTCTGTTCCGAGCTCTTCTAAATTTTTGGCAGCTAGCAGGGCGTAATACAAAAGATGGCCGGTGGTAAAAATAACCGCTTTTGGTTTTTCACTGGTCCAAAAGGTTTGGATATTTTTGTCAAAAGGAGTTTCGTTGGTGGTGATGATTGGCGTTGCGGCGCGGGAAAATCTTAGATAAACCGGGCCGTCGATTTTAGCCGCTTCAAGCGTGACTTTTTTGGCTTCAATGGAATCGCAGGGAGAAAAAATTGTCATTCCGGGAAGGGTTCGCATAATCGCGATGTCTTCGGTGGCCTGATGCGTAGCGCCGTCCGCGCCGGTCATGATTCCGGCGTGATGGCCGGCAAGTTTAACATTAGCGCCGTTGCAAGCGATGGTGGTTCTAATTGTTTCCAGATTTTTGCCCGGAGAAAAAACCGCGTAGGAAGAAGCGAAGGGGATTTTGCCGCTAACCGCCAGTCCTGCGGCGATGGCCACCATGTTTTGCTCGGCCACGCCAACTTCAAAAAAACGCTCGGGAAATTTTTGGGCAAACGCCTCAACTCTGGTTGATTCGGAAAGGTCGGCCGTTAAAACGACTACGTCGGGATTTTTTTCTCCCAGCTCAACTAAAGCCTGCCCAAAACCGTCCCTAACTGGTTTTTGCTCAACAGTTTCGGCGAATAAGTTTTGGTTTAATTTTAAATCTTTATTTAACATTGATTCTTCCCTGTAAAGTTCTAAGTTCAACTAAGGCTTTTTTGGCTTGCTCAGAGTTTGGCGCTTTGCCGTGCCAATCAAACTCGTTTTCCATAAACGAAACTCCTTTGCCCGGAATGGTGTTGGCGATAATGACAGTCGGTTTTTCAAACACCGCGCGCGCTTTTTCAACAACTTCAATAAAGAGGGCGATATTATTGCCGTCAACTTCCAAAACATGCCAGTTAAAGGCTTCGTATTTGGCTCTTAAAGATTCCAATGGCATGACTTCTTCGGTAAAGCCGTCAATTTGAATATTGTTCCGGTCAATCACCAGTGTTAGATTGTTCAGCCGGTTTTTGCCGGCGAACATTACCGCTTCCCAAGTATTGCCTTCATCCTGCTCGCCGTCGGAAGCAATAACGTAAGTGTGATAATTTTTCTTATCCAGTTTGGCCGCCAAGGCGATGCCAATTCCTTGCGAAATACCTTCGCCCAAAGGTCCGGAAGTGGTTTCGAGTCCCGGCAGGGCGGTGCGGAAAGGGTGGCCTTGTAATCGTGAATCAATTTTTCGCAAAGTTTTAAGTTCGCTAATCGGGAAATAACCGCTCATCGCCATCAATGCGTATCTAATCGGGCAAATGTGACCGTTGGAAAGGATCAACCTGTCTCTATCAACCCAGTTTGGATCTTTGGGGTCATGTTTTAAAATGTGGAAATAAAAAGCGGTAAAAATGTCGGCCATTCCCAAAGCGCCGGCGGTGTGTCCTGAACCCGCTTCCAAAAGCATTTCAATTACCAATTGACGGGCTTGATTGGCTTTTAGTTCCAAGTCTTTAAATTTATCTTCGGGCAGTTCCAAATCCATATTATTAGCATGAATTAAATCGCCAAAAATTACAAGTCCAGTTGAGAAAGATTTGGGTGGCGCCGCGTAAATCCTATCTAAAGCGGCGAGGATGACCTTGTAACCAATTTCTTCCGAATCCTAAACTTGCTGAATTTTGAGCCTGTCTAAATCGTCCTTCAATAAGCTTGAAAGCCGGTCTAAGTTCTTGAAGGATGTGCATACTTGCTCTTCCAACTGCAGGGTGTCTCTCGTTAAATCCGGTCATTTCAACTCTTTCGTCAGCGCCGTGTAAAATTCTCATTTGCATATCGTAATAGTCTACAACAATGGCTGGATTTTGATTTATCTGGGAAACGGTTTCGTCTGGTAATTTTTGTAAAGCAGGGAACATAAATCTGTCATAATCTAGTCTGTCTTCTGGGGAAAGATAAGTGGGTAACTCAGGCCTAACAAAGGAATGGCCTGTTAGCCTAGCCGCGTTAGCTGCTCTTTGTAAGTGAGCTGCCTCACCGTGTGATCTTCTTCCTAATCTTGTATGTTCTGCTGACATAATTCTGAGGCAGGTAAGGGGATATTAGCACAAAGATTTTGAAAATACAATTAGAATCAGCAGCTGGTAGTTAACGCGATTTTGTGAGAGAATAATTACTATGTCCGTTTATTACAATCCGAGAAGAAAAGGAAACCTGTACGACTCTAGTTCAGACATCTCTTTCCGCCTAAGCCGCTCAAAAATAGATGCGTTTCTAAAGTGCCCACGCTGTTTTTATCTGGACCGAAAATTAGGAGTTGCCCAGCCGCCGCCATTTCCGTTTTCGCTAAATACCGCGGTTGATACTCTTCTAAAAAAGGAGTTCGATATTTTAAGGGAAAAAGGAGAACCGCATCCTCTGATGACCAAATTTGGCATTGACGCGATTCCATTCCAACATGAGAAGTTAAACGAGTGGCGTGATGCAAAACACGCAGGAATTACCTACGCATTACCAAATACAAATTTAATTATCACCGGTGGAGTGGACGATATTTGGCAAAATCCGGGTGGAGAATTAATTATCGTCGATTACAAGGCGACCTCGAAAGAGGAAGAGGTTAGTCTGGATGCCGAATGGCAAATCGGTTATAAACGGCAGATGGAAATTTACCAGTGGCTGTTTAGAATGAACAATTTTAAGGTCGCCAAGACCGGCTATTTTGTTTACTGCAACGGTAAAACTGACGGTGACGGTTTTGACGCAAAGTTAGAGTTTGATATCAAGATTCTTCCTTACGACGGCGATGATTCGTGGGTAGAAAAAGCGGTTCTGGATGCTTATGAATGTTTAAAAGGAAATGTGATTCCATCAAGTTCGGAGACTTGCGACTACTGCAATTACCGAAACGCCGTTAAAGAGGTTGAAAAGTAATTATTTTCTCAGGCAATCTTCAGATAATTTAAGCAAAATAGATTCAATATGCGAAAATATTTACAGATAACTTTTGTTTTGGGAGTCTTTGGGGCGCTGGTTTTGTTGCGACAGCTAAAAGGAGATGATGCGCCAATTGTCACTCCAAATATAAGCAGTCAAAATCCAACTCCTGCCTCAATTCAAAATTCTGGCATGACGCAACCGACAACAATGCCGACAATGGGACAATATAAAAACGGCACTTATATCGGTAGCGTTCAGGACGCGTTTTATGGCAACATTCAGGTTCAAGCTACAATTTCAAACGGCAAAATTTCCAACGTCACTTTTTTGCAGTTTCCGAATGACAACCGGACTTCGCAATTTGTGAATAGTCAAGCGGATCCAATCTTGTCGCAGGAAGCAATCCAAGCGCAAAGCGCTCAAGTGGATATTGTTTCCGGCGCTTCGGCTTCTAGCCAAGCTTTCCAAGCTTCTTTGGCAGACGCGCTGTCTCAAGCGAAATGAAAAAACAGGCAATAATTATGGGGATGTTGGTTACCGTTCAGATTTTCGATCATCAATCCACCAACGAAGATATTCAAGAAGTTTTTGCCTATTTGCATTACATCGACCAGAAATTTAGTACTTACAGAAAAGACAGCGAGATTTCTCAAATCAATCGGGGGGAAATCAATAATCTGGATTACAGTAATGAAATGAAGAAGGTCTTAGAATTGTGCGAGGAAACAAAAAAAGAAACTGATGGCTATTTTGATATTAATCTAAACGGAATTCTAGATCCGTCGGGATCGGTTAAAGGTTACGCGATTTGGCAGAGTTCATTGATTTTCAAAAATAAAGGTTTCAAGAATTTTTATATTGAAATTGCGGGCGATATCCAAACTTTCGGCAAAAACGAAAAAGGGGAAAGTTGGAGAGCCGGAATCCAAAATCCGTTCAATCAAAAGGAAATTATTAAAGTTCTCAAAATTTCCAACGTAGGAATTGCGACTTCGGGGAATTACCAAAGGGGAAAACATATTATTAATCCAAAAACGAAACTTCCGGCAGATGAAATTGCGTCGCTGACTGTTATCGGAGCAAATGTTTACGAAGCGGACCGGTTTGCCACTGCCGCTTTTGCGATGGGCGAAAAAGGAATAGAATTTATTGAAAGGTCAAAAAATTTGGAAGGATATATGGTAAAAAATGACAAAATTGCCGTCATGACCAGCGGTTTTAAAAAATATTTATGAAATTAATAGATTATTGGCTCAATAAAATTACCATGTACAAGCTAACCCTTTACTATCTGGTTGGTTTAATTGGGGTTGCAGCAGTTCTAGGTTGGTTTGGCTTTTTGCAATTTAGCCCCTCCGATATAATTCTCTCAACGCTTATTCTAGTCGTGGTTTGCTCTGTCGCCAATTATCTCTTAGCAAAAATGTTTAAGGCCGTCACTAATGTCGAATCGGTTTTTATTACCGCTTTAATTTTGGCTTTAATTATTCCGACTAAATTACCTATGAATTTAGGATTTTTAGTCGTTGTAGGAGTTTTGGCAATGGCGGCAAAATATCTTTTGACTATCGAAAAGCGCCACATTTTTAATCCGGTAGCCGTTTCGGTGGTAGCAATTTCACTTTTGTCACCGCAGCATGCCGCGACTTGGTGGATAGGCACGCCCTTAATGTTGCCGTTTGTTGTGGTGGGTGGATTTTTGTTACTTAGAAAACTGCAAAGGTGGAATATGGTCTTAATTTTTTTAGCGACTTATCTTTTGATAATCGGAGCGGGCTCATTTTTAGTCAACGGTTCATTTCTACCGGTAGTTTCACTTTGGCAAAAAAGCATTTTGTATTCGGCGGTATTTTTCTTCTCGTTTGTAATGCTAACCGAACCGCTAACATCACCTTCGACGCAGAGGCAAAGAGGATATTATTCGGTAGTGACGGCGCTTTTTTTCGCTACCCCCCAACTGCGGTTTATTGCCATTGGATTAACGCCTGAAATGGCGCTTTGCTTGGGGAATATTTTTGCATATTTAATCAGTCCAAATTACCGGTTGAATCTTGTTCTTGCCTCAAAAATTCAGCTCTCAGCGGACACATTTTTATTCGGATTTAAAAAGCCAAAAGACTTTAATTTTACTCCCGGGCAATATATGGAATGGACTCTACCGCACAAAAAACCGGATAGCCGGGGAAACAGGCGTTACTTTAGCATTTCATCTTCTCCGACGGAAAATGAAATTTCGATGACGGTTAAATTTTATGACAAAGCCAGTTCTTATAAAAGTGAATTATTCAATTTGCAAAGCAGTAAGCAAGTCGTGGCGGCACAAGTAGCCGGCGATTTTGTGCTCCCCAAAAATCTCAAAACACCATTAGCATTAATCGCTGGGGGAGTTGGAATCGCGCCATTTCGGAGTATGATTCAATATATTATTGACAAAAATTTACAAACGAATATTGTTCTACTTTATACCAATCGTACCAAAGCCGATATTCTGTTCAGCGACATTTTCAAGAGGGCAGAGATAAACGGCGTTAAAACAATTTACAATTTGACTGATGCACAAAATGTTCCAGCCGATTGGCAAGGCTCAACCGGCTATATCACAGCCGAAAAAATTCAGGGCTTGATCCCGGATTATAAAGCCAGATTCTATTATCTTTCCGGTCCGCAGTTGATGGTACAAAATTTCGAAGACGCGCTTTTAAAAGCGGAGATTGCTAAAAAACAAATCAAGACCGATTTCTTCCCCGGCTACAACGAAAAATAGTTTGCTATAATATTTTTATGAAAGTAAAAATTCCGGCGGTCGTTTGGCTTTTAAGTTTTGTTTCACTGCTAAATGACATTGCTTCGGAAATGCTTTATCCGGTACTGCCGATTTTTATTACGCAGATTCTTGGCGCGCCCGTTTTTGTAGTTGGCATAATTGAAGGCATCGCGGAAGGTAGCGCGTCTTTGTTTAAAACTTTTTTTGGGTTTTGGTCGGATGAGCTACAGAGGCGAAAACCATTTGTGGTCGGCGGATATAGCGCTTCGGCGGTAGCAAAAATAATTATTGCGTTGTCTTTTACTTGGCCGTTGGTTTTGGTAGGTCGAATTATTGACCGGATGGGAAAGGGAGCACGAGATAGCGCCAGGGACGCGCTTTTATTGGAAGCAACGGATGAAACAAATAAGGGTTTTATTTTCGGTTTTCATCGGGCGATGGATACAACCGGTGCAGTGATTGGGCCGGCAATCGCGCTGGTCCTGCTTTTTCTTTTCCACAACAATATCAGGTTAGTTCTTTATATTGCCGTCATTCCGACATTTTTAAGTCTGATTCTATTTATTTGGGTTAAAGAGGCAAGACATAAACTGCAGACTGCAAAAATAAAGTTATCTCTTTCAATTCAGAATTTTCCGCCGCAGCTTAAGATGTTTCTCTTCGGGCTGTGCGTATTCTCTTTGGGAAATTCATCGGATACTTTTTTAATCCTCCGCGCTAAAAATTTAGGCTTAAGTCTAGCGCTGGTAATCTCCGCCTATATTCTTTACAACATCGTTTATGCGCTATCTTCAATTCCTGCGGGCGCAATTTCGGATAGAATTGGTACAAAAAAGGTCTTTATCGCAGGAATTGTCATTTTTACTCTTTGCTATCTTGGGTTTGCGCTTGACAAAAGCGGAATTTTTGTTTGGCCGCTGTTTGCGGTTTACGGATTTTATATTGGGCTAACCGACGGAGTTTCCAAAGCAATGGTCGGAGCGCTAGTTGGGGAAGAACACTCCGGCACGGCCTACGGCGTATTATATACAATCACCAGTGGCTTTACGCTTTTAGCATCGGTTATCGGAGGATTTTTGTGGTCTTTAGTTGCTCCTTCCGCGACATTTTATTTTGCCGTAATTTGTGCGGCGATTTCTATCCCTATCTTTTTATTGGTTAAGCCAAAAGCTTAAGAATTTAGCTTGACAAAAGGTAAAGCCTGTAGTAAGATTGCAGCAAGTATTTATTAAATATGGTAAATAGGGAAGATGAATTGCGTATAGCATCTTATTCTCCGACAGAGAGCCCACGTTCCCCAGAGGGTCTTCATGAAACAGTTATTAGGGAACAATTTGAAATTCTTAGAAACACAGTAAATCTCGATACCGGTTTGTGGCCGGCAGTTGAGCCAGGCGTTGGCAAGAAGGAGGCCTACGAAGCAGATCATATGGGTGATGCATGGATTAGGGATACATCAATGAATCTTATTGGGTTAATTGAAACAGCAGCGCTCTTAAAACGTTTACACCCTGAAGGAACTAGTCTAGGGGCTGATATTAGAGATTTTGTTAGAATAGATATCGAAAGATTACTAAGCTTTTTAGCTAAGGATCCGAATCGCTGGTTTGAAAAGTTTAGGCAAGGAGTATTGGTTAACGAAAAATACTCGTGTCTCATAGATCCTAAATATGGTGGTCCTGGTGCCCCGGAAGTACACCTTAAAGCTAATGGAGACCCATGCCCGTGGGAACGGCAGAATCAACCGGATTCTTGGGGGGAATTGCTGATTGCTTTAGGTAGAGCAAAAGCAACCGGAATTATTCAGGAATATAGTAAAGACGAGCTAGATCAAGAAGGTAGGGTAACCAAAGTGGGTCAGATAACACGTATAAAGCAGATAGCGGGCTATCTTTGTCGTATTCAGCCATGGAATTTTGAATGCAGCGGCATGTGGGAAGATCCCGAGGTTAGAGCGCCAACTTCGCGCTCGACGGCTCTAATTATAATCAAAGGGCTTAAAGCGGTTCGTGACATTGTTAAAGGAGATGAAATTCAAGCAGATATTCATGTTGCCTTAAGAAGAACGATGAAATTTGTAAAAGAGGACCCCTATACAGATAAAACGTCTCCGGATCATGGTGATGGGGCGGACCTAGCAATGGCAATCGCTGAAGCAATGCCAAGCACAGACAGAACTCGTATGCCGGCGGATAAATACATTAGCGACAATGCCGAAAGATTAAGTATTGGAGTTTCCCCAGCAGGGAAACGTCATCTGTACGACCGTTATTTTGAAAATCCAAAAGTAGCGATTGGGGAAGCTCGCTGGTTTATTTCTAATCCAACTTTAGTAATTGATTATGCGCAGGCGACTAGATTAGCGATGGAAGAAGGAGAAATTACAAGAGTGTACGAACCAGTAGCAGAGCATTTCAAGAAATCTGTTACGCGTTTTAACCAAACCATTGCAGTCCTCAATCATTACAAATATGCGCCGGAGCTATTTATTCCAACTGATCCGGAATGCGTTAGTGCGGATGATTTGCCATGGATAGAAAGAGATCCAAATGAAAATGTTTTGCTGGTGCCTTTGCAAAGAAGTTTGTTGTGGAATAGAGCGTTTATCGCTTGGGCGGCAGCAGAGAACTTATACACGAGACAACGCGTTGAGGATTTGACAAGCCGAATCGATTTTCCTCCAGGATTTTTTGAACTCAATTAATAATTAACAAGATATTGCTTAGTCTTCGGGTAGTTCCGCAAATTCTCGTTTGTTATTCGGCAACTGTAATTTAGATTACTAATAATTAAAACAAGTTTCTGTATAATTAAAAAAAGGAGGTGATAAATATGATGGATCAAAAATGTGGCTGTTCTTGCTGCGACCACGGTGGACACGAAATGCCGGACTGCTGCCAAGAACACAAAATGTCAAAAGAACATCTTCAGATGAAAAAAGAGATGTTGGAAGAAAAACTGAAGTGGGTCAACGAAAAGCTAGAGGAAAAATAATCTAGGGCTTGACTAATTAAAAATCTGAGGACTACAATTGATATATGGAGAAGAAAATGATTCAGGTGCACGCCTTTACGGTGCACATTTACACTGTTGCAATTGCGCTTCTCATCTTACTTGTTGTCGTTTTAGGCTTTAGATATCTGCATTTAAAAATGTCTCTGGAGAATTACACCCGTTCCACTATCTGGATGAATCAACAGGGAAAGCCAATGGGACAAATTAGCGATTACGCGGTAATTATCGCGGCCGGTGCGTCGCAATATGTGGCGTCTGCGGATTTACAAAATTATGTTACAACTGTTTCTAAAGACTTAAAGCGTGACGTCGTGGTTTTGGATAAAGACCAGAAAATATTAGCCGATACAATTCCCGCCAACAAAGGGGCAATGTACACTTTTGATACAAACGGGGTTATTAGGATGACGCTTTCTGACGCAGCATCACGCACTTTCGAAGAGTTAAGCAAAGATTATCCTAATGGCATAATGGAAGTAGTTGTGCCGATGAAAAACGCCAAAGGTGAGACGATTGGCGCGGTGCTTGTTTCCAATACTCAAGTTTTCCACTAACTTCCGCAATTAATAACGGGTAAAAAGGTTTTCTTTTCTGTTGATAAGAAGATATGAATCGGATGCTTGACATGAATATTGTGTTGGCCTATGCTGAAAATAAGCTTAATATTATTCATCTATGACTAAAATAGAAAATAAAAAACAATTTATTCCTTCTAAGCCCGTTGTCATTTTGGCCATTATTATTTTAATAATAGCTTTTTTAGGTGCATTTGCATTCTCATTTATAAAATCTCCACCTTCTTCTCTTTTAAGTCAACCAACACTAAATCAGAGTAATCCCGGCGGTTTACCAAGTGCAGGGGGAGTAGGGAATTTGCCATCGGGCTCAATAGTTAAGACTAAAGAGGAAGGAATTGCGGTTTGTAAAAAAAGCGGGGTGGATTATTGTTGGTCGGCAGTAGCAGTTTCGTTTAATGATTTAAGCGTTTGTAAAATGGCGCAAGACGTTAAACAGTGCGAAAGCGACGCAAAAGATTTAATGCAACTACATTCACAATCTCAATAATATGGAAACAGAAAAAACAGACGAAGAAATAAAGCCCGTACCAACCAAAACTCAACGGCCCCCAGTTGTGTGGATTACTTGGTTAATTGTTTTTTTAGTTTTGTTGGTTGGAGTAGTTATTTTGGGTGGACAGGTAGAGCAGCGTTATGGCAGTCTTGTTTTACGAGTTCTCCCGCCCGCAAGTCCCAAAATCGTCGAACAACAGAAAGAAGAGCAGGCAATTTCACCAACCCCAACTGCTGCCGAAAAGAAAATTTCTCCCAGCCCAACAACAGCTAGCGGCGAGTTCATTTTACCTTTTTCAAACACGAGAGAAGTAACAGCGGAAGATCTTAACGGATTATCGTTTTGGGAAATGAAAGTGGCCAGGAACGAGATTTATGCGCGCCATGGACGTTCATTTATTAGTAAAGATCTCTCCTGTTATTTTGCTAAACAAGGCTGGTATAAAGTAGACCCTTCATATAGCGATTCGAGTTTAAGTTCGATTGAAACAACAAATGTAGAATTTATTTTAAACTTTGAGCAAGCGATGAATAGCCCCATTATGAATCAGGACAGCGGCTGCAATCATTAGCTTACCGCTTTTTTCACCAGCGCAGCAATTCTTGTTTCTTCGGCGGGAGTCAATTTTTTAAGCGCAAAACTAACCGGCCACATCTGTCCTTCGTCTAAGTTTGCGGCGTCGCTAAAGCCTAGCGTCGCATACTTCGTCTTAAACTTTCCCGCATATTGGAAGAAGCAGACAACCTTGCCGTCTTTATTGGCGTATGCGGGGAATCCATACCAAGTTTTTGGAGAGAGAGACGGTGCTGCTTCTTTAATAAGCGTATGTAGTCGCGTGGCAATGGTGCGATCCGGTTCCGACATCTTTGCGATCGCCTCTAGAACATCACTTTCCCCATCTTTCTTGTTTGACATCAACTCTTTAGCGCGATCGTGCATCGCCGCTTTCTCTGCATCCGAGAAGCCTTTGACTTTTTTCATATTTTTATTTTATACCAATCTTATTATAAATAATGTAATCTTAATTACAAATTTGACAATGGGCGGAAAGGGGAGTAAATTCGGTTTTAAAATCAAAATAATGGTTTAACTAATTCCTCTATTCGTCTTTCTCCGTTGGCTTTTAAATCTAGCGGTAGGGGGTGGGTACATCTGCTTAAGGAAGCTTCTAGAAATTCTTTTGGCGTCTGATCTGGATTACTGTGGTTGAAATAATATGTAAATTCAAATTCGTCGATTCTCCTCTTACTGAATGGCCAATGATCTTTACTCCGATCTACACTATGTCCGTGATTATATCCACAGTATAAGATTAAATCATTCCATAATTTTCCAGCATAGAAATGTGAATATGATACTGCGCCTACCGTAATTACTGCGATTTTTGTGTCAACATAAAAGTTTCCTGAAATACCAGCAGACGGCCCGGGGTTAAAGAAATGTCCTTGAGGGTAATATCGGTCAAGTCCAGGAAATGGAGGGGACGGAGGCAGTTCAGTAATTTCCGGTGCGGCGTCGTCATAAGCATAGTAGAGTTGTATAGCCTTTTGCGTTAAGGATTCATTATTATCACTTAATCTTCGAATGTCTCCTACTCCCCAGACGCCATCTTTAATATTATTCAGCAGTTGTTCGGCGCTTGTTGCGGCAAGAATCTCTCCTAATTTTCTTGAGCCATCCTCATTGGTTTTACCAGCTTCTGCCATGGATGGAATTATATCACACGATTGACAATGGGCGAGCGAAGCGAAGTACTTGCAAAACTGTAAAAGGGGAGTAAATATCTGCTATAATTTTTTGATATGGAAGAAAATTTAAAAGAAATTATATTTAGTTTGGAAAGTGAGTTTCAAAAGCCGGAAGTCCGGAAATCAATAGAGAAGCTAGACGAATTAATATCCGATGATTTTTACGAGATAACGAGTTCAGGACTGGTGACTTCTAAAAAGGACTGCTTGGTTAACTTGCCGGTGGCTCCGGAAATAAAATTTGTTATGACCGGTTTTAGAATTAATGTGCTTTGTTTGGGTATGGTTCAGACTTTATTTAAGACAGAAAAGACAGTTGTTGAGACAGGAAAAGTAAGTTATTCGATGAGAAGTTCAATATGGAAGAATGAAAATGGAAAGTGGAGAATGATATTTCATCAAGGAACCCCATCAGATAAATAATCCAAT
>DATKGX010000028.1:0-51882 GCA_035510555.1 Patescibacteria group bacterium
ATCTTTTGATTGATAATAAAAAGATTCCGGTGATTTCGCAAAAAGACCCAACTCTTCTTCCATGGAAAGACTTAAATGTGGACGTGGTGATTGAGTCAACCGGCGAGTTTACCTCTGAGGAGAAACTCAAAACTCATTTAACCGCCGGCGCCAAATCAGTCATTTTGTCCGCACCGGTCAAGGAGGGGAATGTTCCGACAATTGTCCTTTCCGTCAATCCAGACAAGTTTGTCGGCCAAACAATGATTAATAACGCTTCCTGCACGACCAATTGCATCGCGCCGGTGGCAAAAATTATGGTAGATAGTTTTGGGGTGGAAAAAGCGATGATGACCACCATTCACGGTTACACTTCCGACCAAAGATTACAAGACGGCGGACATAAAGATTACCGAAGGGGCCGGGCGGCGGCGCAAAACATTGTTCCCACATCAACAGGCGCCACGATTGCCGCAACTCAAGCAGTGCCCGAATTAAGCGGGCTTTTTGAAGGATTATCGCTTCGGGTTCCGGTGGCGGTTGGTTCACTTTCCGATTTCACTTTTATTTTAAAAAGAGAAGTTACCAAGCAGGAAGTCAACGATATTTTCCGCAAGGCCTCGCAGTCAACAGTTTACAATGGTATTTTGGCAGTGACCGAAGATCCGTTGGTTAGTAGCGATATTATCGGTAGTCCTTATTCGGCGATTGTTGATTTATCCTTAACGCAAGTTATCGGCAACATGGTCAAAGTAATTGCCTGGTATGATAACGAATATGGTTATGCCAACCGTTTGGTCGAAGAAGTGATCATGGTGGGAAAGAGATTAGTTGCCCAGACAGGCGGAGCAGTATGAGTAACCACGAACCAATAGAGCTAGCGGGAATTAGAAATATTACCATCTCCGGAAGAATCGGGGCCGGCGCGACGACGCTAGCCAAAAAACTTTCCGGCGTACTCAATTGGCCTTTGCTTGAGGGGGGAGATTTGTTCGAGAAAATCCACAAACAGTTAAACATCAGTCAAGTTGATGTGTTGCAACGGCCGGATAGTTTTGACCTTCAGTTTGAAGTGCAAATTAAAAAAATTTTGACCGAGGAAAAACAGCAAATTATTCAAAGTCATTTGGCCGGCTTTGATATTCAGGGGTTAGCAGGGGTTTATAAGATTTTGGTAATTTGTCAGGATCCGCAAGGAGAAGACAAGGCCGACATTCGGATAGATAGACTGATGAATAGAGATGGAATTTCCTTGCAGGAAGCAAAGCATGAAGCTTTAGTCAGGGAAGAAGAAAACCTGGAAAAATTCAGAAAGTTATATGCACACAATGACCAGAGTTGGATTTATTGGAATCCAAAGTACTACGATTTAATTGTTAATACATATTCCCTCAATAGAGAAGAGGCTTTGGAATTTGTCTTGGAAAAAATCGGATTTGCAAAGCTGTAGTATAATGTCGATATGAAAAAACTCTTAATTCTAATTTTGCCAATTTTATTTTTCTTTAGTTTCCAACCGGTGTTGGCGCAAAGTACGCCATCGGCGCAAATTCTTAATGCTCAATATAACCTTCCGTACGAAGGCATTTTGCCCGATAATCCTTTATATTTTTTAAAAGCTTTAAGAGATAACGCCTTAAACTTTTTGATTACGGATCCGGTAAAAAAAGCTAATTATGATCTTTTGATGGCGGATAAACGGCTTAGCGCGGCCAGCGCGCTTTTAAATAAAGGGAAGGTAGATTTAGCGATTACGACTCTTTCAAAATCGGGGAATTATTTTTATCTTGCCGTTCAGCAAGCCGCTGATGCCAAAAAACAGGGGGAAAATGTCAACGATTTACTGTCGACACTAATTACAGCGTCCTTAAAACATCAACAAGTAGTTTACAAAATGGAGCAGCAGTCAACAGGAGACGCAAGACTTGTTTTACAAGATTCGCAAAAAAGAATTGAAGATATGCAAAAATCGGTTGAGTTATTAAAGGCTAAATAACTGTAGTTTCTCCATAAATAGAATAATTTTTGTGTACTGCTTTTTGACTGAGATTTCCTGAAATAAAACTTTTCTGCCTCGTTTTTGAAAGTGATTAATATTTGGACCAAAATTGAAGCTAAAATTAAACTTGACATATTTTGATATATATGTTAATAGTTGACAGGGTAGATGTAGCGTCATATTATTTTTGTGGCACTATATCTAGCGTTTTAAGGCATCAAATATAAATAAAGCTAAAGGTGCCAACAGCAAGATATGAAGTGTCCATATTGCGGCAGTAAAGATACAGAAGTCGTTGAAACCAGAGACAGCGAGGACTTAGAAACCATCAGACGAAGAAGGGAATGTGTGACTTGCGGCAAGAGGTTTACGACTTACGAAAGAATCGAGAACATTAATTTAATAGTTATCAAAAAGGACGGGAAACGGGAACAGTTCGACAGAGACAAATTAAAACGGGGAATCATCAGAAGTTGCGAAAAAACCAAAGTATCTCTTGAAGACATTGAAAAGATAGTCACGGAAATCGAGCGGGAACTGCGAACTGCCGATTCGGTTGAAGTAGAGAGCAAAAAAATCGGACAGATGGTTGCCACCCGGCTTAAGACCATGGATAAGGTGGCGTACATTCGATTTTCGAGCGTTTTCCGAAGATTTGTTGACGTAGAAGATTTTGAAAAAGAAGTTAAAAGGTTAATTAAATAATATGAAACTGGACGGAATAAGAGAAAAAGTATTTTTAGATAGATACTCTTTAAAAGATAAAGCGGGAAAGCCAATGGAAAAAACTCCGGATGAAATGTGGAAGAGAGTGGCAAAAGGAATTGCCGGCGTGGAAAAGCCAAAGAACCGCAAAAAATGGGAGAAGAAATTTAATGAGTTAATGCAGGACTTCAAATTTTTGCCGGGCGGAAGAATTTTGGCCGGCGCGGGAACCGGTTTCGATGTCACTTATTATAATTGTTTTGTTATTCCAAACCCGCCGGATTCCAGAGGCGGTATCATGGCAAACCTCACTCAAATGATTGAGATTATGGCTCACGGTGGCGGAGTGGGACTCAACTTATCTTCTCTTCGTCCCCGCGGTTCAAGAGTAAAAAAAGTCAACGGCTTTTCCTCCGGTCCAATCAATTGGGCGGAATTATATTCACTGGCGACTAAAGACATTGTTCAGCAGGGAGGTTCAAGAAGAGGCGCTTTAATGTTAATGCTTTGGGATTGGCATCCGGACATCGAAGAGTTTATTACCGTCAAACAAGATCTAAATAAAATTAACGGTGCCAATCTGTCGGTTTGTCTTTCCGACGCTTTTATGGAAGCGGTCAAAAAGAACGGCGATTGGGATTTGGTTTATCCGGATTTGGATGATCCAAAATATGATAAAAAATGGACCGGCGATTTGAATGCTTGGAAAAAAATCGGCGGCAAAGTCAAAGTCCTCAAAACGATTAAAGCAAAATACCTCTGGGATTTAATTTGTACCGCCGCATGGCAGTCGGCCGAGCCGGGATTGCACTTTTTAGACAGAAGCAATAAAAGGAGCAATACTTATTATTTTGAAACTTTAATCGCGACTAATCCTTGCGGTGAACAGCCGCTATCGGCTTGGGCGGTCTGTAATTTGGGCGCCATTAATTTGTCGGCTTACGTTAAAAACAAACAATTTGATTACGATAATTTTGCCAAAGATGTTCAAGTGGCAACAAGATTTTTAGATAACGTCATTGACGACACCTACTATTTCTATAAAGAGAACGAGAAAGTCGCCAAAGATATCCGAAGGCAAGGCTTAGGAATTTTAGGGCTGGCGGACGCTTTAATCAAAATGGAAGTTAGATATGGTTCCGAAGATTCTCTAAAAATTATTGATAAAATCTTCAAAACCCTACGCGATAATGCTTATACTGCATCTTCAGACATTGCTAAAGAAAAAGGCTCTTTTCCTAAATACAACAAGGAAAAATATCAAAAAGGCTTCCATATTCAGAATTTACCCAAGGAAATACGCGCTAAAATTGCCAAACAGGGGATTAGAAACGCGGTTTTGCTAACGATTGCTCCGACCGGCTCAACGTCACTTCTATCCGGAGTGTCATCCGGGGTAGAACCGGTTTATGAATTTGAATATACCCGTCGCGACAGACTTGGGGAGCATAAAATGTATCATCCGCTGTTTGAAGAATGGAAAAAACAACATCCGGATGAGAAAAAGCCGGATTATTTTGCTTCGGCCAATGATTTATCGCCGGAGGATCACGTTAAAGTGCAAGCCGTAGCGCAAGGATATATTGATTCATCGATTTCCAAAACAGTCAACGCGCCAAAAGGTCACACCGTTGAAGACGTCGAAAGACTTTACATGTTGGCTTATGACATGGGATTAAAAGGTATCACTTACATGCGTGATGGTAGTCGGGCGGGAGTTTTGGAAAGAATTGAAGAAAAAAAGGAGCCGGTGGTTGTGCCGCAAGTCCAAACTGCTTTGCCGGTAATTCCAAGGCCAAATATGGTAGAGGGCGTTACTTACGGAACCGACACTCCGGTTGGTAAAACTTTTATCACGATTAATCATGACGAGAATAAACAGCCATTCGAAGTTTTTATCACCGTTGGTAAATCCGGTTCCGATGTCGCCGCGATGGCAGATGCGTTAGGGCGAATGATTTCGCTTAATTTAAGACTCAACGGCGCCTTAGCACCGCGGGAGAGAATCAGACAAGTGGTTGCGCAATTAATTGGGATTGGTGGAGCCAGAAGTGTTGGTTTTGGTGAATATAAGGTTCGTTCTCTTCCGGATGCAATTGCCAAAGTTTTATCAAAACACTTTGAATTCAAGGTCAATGGGGTGGTCGAGGACAGAAATCCAAACGCACATAACGGTAATGGCGTTAATGCTCATCTAAATGGACATTCTTTGCCGATTGCCGCGGACGCGGCGCCAAGAGAAGAAGAAATTATTAAAATCGAACAGCTATCTTTACAAACGCCAGGCGGTGCACTTTCAAATGACGAAACAGCCACCAGCCTTTATGATATCTGCCCCGAGTGCGGTGCGGCCAGTTTTGCTTACGAGGAAGGTTGCAAAAAATGCTACGCCTGCGGTTATTCCGAGTGCTAGCTAAATAATTTAAAAGTAAATATAGGTAATCCTAGCGGAAATCTAGGACTGTGCCGCAACTGTTAAAGTCAGAAAACTATATTTATTTTGTTTCCCGAGCAGGAGCTTGTTATCCTTCTCGGGAATAGAGAAGGTTTTTTTATGTACAAGATGAACGAGAAGGTAAAAATGAATATTCTTAAAAACAAAGGGCTAATTTTTTTAACCTTGCTGGTGTTGGGGTTACTTATTCCATCCATTTTTACCCCACAAGTAACACAAGCAGATAAGCGACAGGAAGTTCTGGCGCCTGCCGCAAAAACCGTTTCGTTAACACCCACGCCGACCGTAACTGTTGTTCCTTCTCCGACTCCGACTCCGGTTGTAACTCCTACGCCCACTCTAACAGTAACTACTACTCCTTCTCCGACTCCAAACCCGAGCACAACTCCGACTCCAACGTTATTAGTAGTCGACACGCCTACTCCTACACCGACATTAACACCGACTCCGACTCCAACCGAGACTCCATCTCCCACACCAGCAGGATTAAATATCCAAATAGGAATTGATTATGCTGGACAAAAAACAGCTGACTCGTACCCTATAAAAGTGAGTCAAGGTCAGTCAGCTTGGGACGCAGTGGTTTCAGCGGTTGGCTCAAGTAACTTACAATATACAGATTACGGAGGGGACATGGGTATTTTTATAACCGGGTTTAATGGTATAACCGCAGCCTCAAATCAGTATTTCGAATTTAGGGTAAATGGTGTATCATCAACCTCAGGAGTTTCAAGCTATAAGTGTAGCGATGGTGATAAATTGGATTTTGTCTTAACATCGTTTTAGATATGAATAAATCTAACTTTAAAAATTTAATTAGTCCATTATTGGTAATACTAGTTGCTGTTTTAATGAGGCTTTTGCCGCATCTGCCTAATTTTACGCCGATTGCGGCGATGGCTCTTTTTGGCGGAGCGTATTTAAATAAAAAATATGCGCTTGTCATTCCGCTTGCGGCAATGTTTATCTCAGATATTTTCTTGGGTTTCCATTCAACTATGCCTTATGTTTATGGAAGCTTTATTCTGACGGGAATAATTGGTTTGTGGCTAAAAAAACACAAAAGCGCAAAAAATGTAGTCTGCTCATCTCTTGTTTCTTCAATCTTGTTTTTCTTGATAACTAATTTTGGAGTTTGGGCGGCGGGATGGTATCCGCGAACTTTGAGCGGGTTAATGGAGAGTTATGTAATGGGAATTCCATTTTTCAAAAGCACCGTTTTAGGTGACCTTTGTTATAGCGGGGTATTTTTCGGCGCATATGAATTGGCTCAACTTCTTATAACAAGGCATAGTCTCAATAAGGCTCACTCTTAAAGAAAGGATTACTTATGCCAATCTATACAAAATTTGGTGATAAAGGTAAGACCGCCCTTCATACTGGTAAAACAGTTTCTAAAAACAGCATTCGAGTGGAAGCTTACGGAAATTTGGATGAATTGAATAGTTTTTTGGGGGTAGTCTTAACTTACGTGAAAGATAGAAAAATCAAAGCGCAAATTTTGCAAATCCAAAACGATTTGTTTGAAATTGGAGCAAACCTGGCCGGACCTGGGGAGAAAGGACAGCAAGCGTTAGCGCTGAAACTCAAAACACGAGTTACCGAGTTTGAAAAAATCATCGATTTGTTAACCGCCAAAATGCCCAAACTCAAAAACTTCATTCTGCCAAGCGGAAAAACCGGTTCGCTACTACATTACACTAGAACTATTGCCAGACGAGCAGAAAGAAGAACAGTCGCTTTAGCGGAAAAAGAGCCGGTGCTGGATGAAGTTTTAATTTATCTAAATAGACTTTCCGACTTATTATTTACATTTGCCAGATTTCTAAACCATAAAGAAAAACAACCAGAAGTTATTTGGTCTCCAAAGCCTTAAATTCAATTGTCCTTTAAACACATAAATGTTATTATTAACGTATGGATGACACTGCTCAAAAACAAACTCAACCGCAAGCTCCGGTTCAACCGGTGGTTCAAACGCCTCTTCAAGTACCAGTAGCGCCAACCGGAACAACTAAAAAAGAAGTAGAGATGGCGCCGGTTAGTGATTATGTTAGACCTTCGGAGCCGGAGCCAATTAAAGACAAGGAGGTAGTTGAAGCAGGTATTGCTGAAGCAGAAAGAGAGATAAAATTAGAAGAAGTGCATGAAAAAATGGGAGTTCGGTTGTCGGCGGAATCAACGCCGGTTAAAACGCAGCCCTCTGGCATGGTGCAATTGCCTTTGGATGAAAAAGAAGCAGAAAAAATGGTTAAAAAAGGTCCGGGTCACAACATCAATCTAGAAAAATTTATCGATGGTTTATTCTTTGCCGATTCGGTTTACGGCTTGGCGCAATTAATGATGAAACATTTTAAAAGAATTCAGAGTAAATTAACTGGTCAAAAAACTTAAAATATGTATAATTTTGTTTTACCAAATTTTTTCGATTTAAGCGTCGTTTTGCTCGTAATCATAGGGGTTTTATTAATTATTGCTGCTGCAGGTTTTGGCTTTGGCTATCTATTTATAATCTGGTACAGTAACCGTGAAAGAGAGAAAAAATCACTGGATTCAACCTTAATTCAAGTTACAATGCCGCGTGACAATGAAATTAAAATTGATGCAGCAGAACAGTTCTTTGCCAGTTTTTCAGGTATTAAGCCATCGGGCATGTTTTCATTTTTAAAATACAAGCCGCATATTGCATTTGAAATTGTCGGAATGTCGGAAGATATCCGTTTTTATATTTACGCTCCAAATAAATACAAAGATATTATTGAAAAACAAATTAATGCGTCTTATCCGGATGCAGAAATTAGATCTGTGGCTGAGGATGGAAGAGGAAATGCTAAAGAAGGTTATATCATTGGCAATGAGTACAATATTTTTTCCAAAGAGGGAAAAGTGGCTTTTGCCTCATTAAAACTTAAAGAATCAAATTACAAACCGCTCAAAGTTTATAAAGATTTTGCGGTCGATCCACTATCGTCTTTAACTTCGGTTCTGGCAAAAATGGGGCACGGTGAAGGTGCGGCGATTCAAGTTTTAATTACCGGGGCAAATTCGAAATGGAGTAAATTTGGCAGGAAATATATTGCCGCAACGAAAAAAAGAGAGTCAAATCCAGAAACTGCCAAATACGGAACCGACACTAAAGAATTAGAAGGAATTGATAACAAAATTGGCAAGCCCGGATTTCATACAACTATTCGCTTAGTAGTTTCTTCAAGTTCTCAAGAGGCGGCGCAAGCGCATTTGGAAAACATGGTGAGCGCTTTCGGACAATTTAGCGGCGGTAATTCTTTTGGCAAAGCTAAAATTTGGCTTAAAGGCAATTTTATCAGTGATTTTATCTACCGCTATTTGCCAAACAGAGGAATGTCGGTTTTAACCAGTGAAGAATTAGCCGGAATTTTTCATTTTCCCAACAAAAATGTAACTACACCGCATATTCACTGGCTTAACGCCAAAAGAGCGCCGGCGCCGGCGCAGATTCCAACTTCAGGATTATTCTTAGGCATGAGTACGTTTCGGGGCATTGCTAAGCCTGTTTACATTCAAAGAGATGATAGAAGACGTCATATGTATGTAATTGGGAAAACCGGTGTCGGAAAATCAGAATTTCTAAAAGACATGATTTTACAGGATATTAAAAATGGCGAAGGAGTTTGTTTTATAGATCCACATGACACAATCGAAAAATTATTGCCGCTTATTCCACCGGAGCGAGCTGAAGACGTTATTCTGTTCGACCCTTCTGACACTAGCCGCCCGATGGGCTTAAATATGTTGGAAGCGCAAACTGACGAGGAAAAGCACTACGTTGTTTCTTCAATTGTTGGGCTTATGTATAAACTTTTTGATCCTAACAAAACCGGCATTATTGGACCTAGATTTGAGCATGCCATTAGAAATGCCATGTTAACTGTAATGAGCGAGAAGGGTAGCACGCTTATTGAAGTTGTGCGTGTTTTAACCGATGCTAATTTTGTTCAAGAGCTTTTGCCAAAAGTGCAGGATCCAATTGTGCGTCGTTATTGGACCGATCAGATTGCGCAAACCAATGACTTTCATAAATCTGAAGTTTTAGACTACATCGTTTCCAAGTTTGGTCGTTTTGTTACCGATAAAATGATTAGAAATATTATTGGACAATCAGAATCAGCTTTTGATTTCCGTGAAGTTATGGATAAAGGAAAAATCTTATTAGTATCACTTTCTAAGGGTAAGATCGGTGAAGAAAACGCGAGCTTCTTAGGCTTGATTTTGGTGCCAAAAATCTTGGTGGCTGCTATGAGTAGGCAAGATATTCCCGAAGAACAAAGACGAGATTTTTACTTATATGTCGACGAGTTTCAAAATTTTGCCACTCCTGATTTTGCCAGCATCTTGTCGGAAGCAAGAAAATACAGGCTAAATTTAATCGTTGCAAATCAGTTTATGGGACAGATGGAAGAAGATGTTAAAAACGCTATTTTTGGAAACGTTGGAACACTAGCAGCCTTTAGAGTTGGAGTAACTGATGCTAATTATTTGTCACACGAATTCCAGCCGGTTTTCTCAGAGGCTGATTTAATTAATGTAGACGTCTACAACGCATATATTAAAACAATTGTGCACAATGAGCCGATGACACCTTTTTCCATTGATTTAACCCGCGATATGACCAAAGAGCAACAGGCGGAAAATCCGCGGGTGGCGGAATTAATTAGAGAACTATCCAGATTAAAATACGGGAAAGAAGTGAAAAGCCTCGAGGCGGAAATCGCCGAACGCGCCAGACTGTAAAATTTGACAATCCTCGTAGATAATCGTACCATAGAAATATACTCAAATTTATTAACTTGAAAGTTCGATTATGGCAAGAATTCTTGATAGGCAAAAGGCAATTGACTTAAGAAAGCAAGGCAAAACTTACGGTCAAATAAAACAGGAGCTGGGAATTACTAAAAGTACGCTTTCGGATTGGTTAAGTAAATATCCTCTCAGCACAGGACAATTAGCACTGTTAGGAAAGAATAAGGCAAATAGTAGGCAAGTTGCTCTGGAAAAGACGTCAATTATCAAGCAAAAGAAGCGTCAATCCCGCATTGAATCCGCATACAAAGGACAGAAGAAATATTGGGTTTCTCTGTCTCAAAAAGAACTCGAAATAGCCGGACTTTTTCTCTATTGGGGAGAGGGAAATAAAAGAATAAATGGTTCGGTATTTATAAATAATACTGATCCAAACGTTCTGAAATTTGCTTTGTATTGGTATATAAAAGGTTTGCGTATTCCAAAAGAAAAAATAAAAGTAGACTTACATCTTTATAGCGATATGAATATACAAGAAGAGATTTCTTTTTGGAGTAGAATATTAAAATTATCCGTATCTCAATTTAGAAAACCTTATATTAAAGCCAGTACTAGAGTAGGGATAGATCAAAAAGGTTTTGGACATGGCACTTGTGGTTTAAGTATGAATGATGTCTTATTGAAGGAAGAGATTATTATGGGAATAAAGGCAATTTCTGATTATTATGCGTTAAAACTTGAGGCTATGGTATAATTGTCACAGCTTGCGTCCGTAGTTCACCGGTTAGAACAATTGTCTTATAAACAATAGGTACTTGGTCCGACTCCAAGCGGGCGCACAAGTTTAGAAATGAAACCCAAGCAGACGCACTATTTTTAAACTGTGGATTTTTCGATTCCTGCTTGAGCTACATCAATGATTCCTGTTAATAGTAAGGCTTGGTTTGTTGGAATCCGGCTACATAGACGTAGACCCCTGCTTACCAAAGTTTCTAATGCGTCAATATCGCTACTTTTAATAGCAGTCGCTGTCGCTTTAGATAATATATGAAATTCATCTTGTTCTAGGCTCACTCGCTCGGGCATTAGTGTTCCCTCAATGATTTCAGTAGGAGTGAATGATCTTTGTTCTGACATATTTATAATTCCGTTAAAACGGAAGTTTCTTTGCCGCGTTCCGGCACGTATTGAAGATATCTTTCAGTGGTAGAGATTCTTTTGTGTCCTAACACTTTGGACAAAACAACCAACGAAACGCCGTGTTTTAGGTGGTGGGCGACAAAAGTATGTCTTAAATCGTTAACTTTAGCGCCTTTAATTTCGGCCAGTCTAAAGTATCTTTCAACTGCAGTTCGGATATTCCGAATTAAGAATGGTTTGCCGGATTTGGTAACAAAAACGTGCGCTTCCGGGACTTTTGGCCTGGCGCTTAGATATTTATCTAAAGCTTCCTGAGCTCTTTTATTTAACGGCACATTTCTTTCCTCGTGTTTTTCAAATGGTTCAATGTGCAAAGTATCCTTATTTACGTCGGAAATCTTCAAATTTGCTAATTCACCGATTCTGATTCCGGTTTGCAGCAATAATTCAATCACTGCGGACATTCTTGGGTCGTTTCTGGCGGCATCCCTAAGCGCGCGGTATTCGGTAGGAGTAAGCATTCTGGGCGCGGCCAACTGATATTTCGGATGAGAAACCAAAAGCGATGGATCGTCAGTAATATATTCACTGACTCTTAAGAATCGATAAAAGGTTCTGGTGGAGTTAATTTTCCTCGAAACCGATTTTGGCGTATAGCCCTCTTTGGTTAATTTGGCCAAAAAGGCTTCGATATCTTCTTTGGTGGCTTCATGTGCTTCATGTTTTTGCAGTTCTTCCAAAAAAGTAATCAATTGGTCGATATCTTTGCCATAAGCGACAACAGTTGAATTAGACTTTTTGCCCTCTTTTAGATAATTTTTGAATTCTTCGTGCGCATTTCTGAGCTGAATTGTTTTCATGATGGCCTATAATATCACCATTTTCACGCTTCGTCAATAAGTAAAATGATAGAAAGTTTAAGGTGTGATACCATAAATAGTAGACAAATTATGAAAAAAGCGATTTATATCGGGGTGGTTATAGTTCTTTTGTTAATGATCAACGGGCTTTTGCACTCGATTTATGATATTTGGCATAAGCAAGACCTTTTGACTTCGGCGCAAAAACAGCTAGATAGGGAAAAATTAGAGAACCAAAAGCTAAAAGGTGAACTTTCCTTTGCCCAGACCCCGCAATTTTTGGAAGAGCAGGCACATAATAAATTGTTTTTGGTAAAGCCGGGGGAGCAGGAGGTGTTGATTTCGCCAAGTCTGGTGGGCAAAAATCAACCGCAAAAACAAAATCAAAACATTCCCAACTGGCAAAAATGGTTCCAACTTTTCTTCTAGGATTTATAAACATCAATGGGTACGATAAAATCTTTACCTTTGTCCGTTCGCGCTTTCTTGTTTTTCTGTTCCAGTTCATCGTAATTAAAGCCGGGACGGTGCATAGCAAGCCATTTCGTCCTTTCGTAAAGCCAGTAAGCCTTCCCATATCTTGACCTTGCCAATCTGCCTAACAAGTTTTCAATATGAGGACTCTCTGAATTCGCTTTTAATAGGTCTTCGATATTTTTGAATTCGGCAGTACCTGAGTATTCTTCATAAATTCTTGGAATGGTCAAATGATGACTCGAGAAAGCAATGTCTAGAAGATTTGTCCATCCATTTTGCCCGGCTAATTCTAGGAATGATTTAACTTCTCCTCCCGTACTGTAAGCACTTTCTCTTAAAATTATTGCTTCATGGGGGACATAATATTTTTTCTCTAATTCTTCTGCTATTAACTTCCCTTCGGTGGGGTAGTCAGGGCCCCATAAATGTCCTAAGTTCACTACGATTTTATTTGCTCCATTCCCATTGTCATAGGCAAGTGCGGCTGCTCTTGCGGCTAGTCTGCTTCTTAGGGCAAGACCGGTTCTATGTTCACTCATCCAATATCCGTGAACCAAGAGGGCATCATACTTCGGATTGATTTGCTCAGGAGTTTCTATAATCTCTGGGCCTTGTGGCGTTCTTTCTGACATAGTAGGGGAATTGTAGCGCGAAAGAAACTATAAGTCAAATTATGGAGTATGTTGCGGGGCTAGGAGTTGCGCCTAGCCTATGAGATTATGCTTTCTGTTTCTCCGGTTACCCAGAGTGTCGGACTATATCTTCATCCCTTGAATAAATTCAGGATGCTCAGCGTGTAGTCTCTACGGGTTTCCAATAATTATTGGATCTTCCCTCGGTATTGCCCTAAATACTAAATAGATGGGGTTTCACCGATATAGCTGAGTACTATCTTAATATTACTATCAAAATGGCCCATATTGAGCCTCATGTGCACTGTACACTACCCCGCACGTAAAAGTATAATAGCAAAAACAAAGCTAATAGTCAATAAAAACAGTCTTGACAATATTTATAGAACGAATCATACTACTATTAGTACTCTATAAATTGGTAAGTTCTATATGGCTAAATCTTTACTAAAATTAGAAGCGCGTAAACTAAGAAGGAAAGGGGTAAGCGTTGGAAAAATAGCAAATTATCTTAAAGTTTCTAAAAGCTCAGTGAGTTATTGGACGCGAGATATCATTTTGAATATAGAGCAATTTGAAAAATTGAGAAGCTCAATGCTTAGAGGAGCAGCGCTAGGTAGATTTAGAGGATCTCAAATCCAGAAACAAAGAAGATTAAAACGCATTGAAAGTTCAAGGCTTGAGGGAATAAAAGCACTCTCTAAATTAAAACAAAGAGAGTTTTTAATTGCCGGTTTAGCTCTTTATTGGGGGGAAGGAAGTAAAAAAAGTCAGCAAGTCGAATTTTGCAATTCGGATCCTAAAATGATACAATTTTTACTACTTTGGCTACAAAAATGTTTTGATATTCCAATTGTAGATATAAGATGTAATGTTGGGATTAACCAGATACATCAAAAAAGAGAGCAAATTGTAAAAGAGTATTGGTCAAAGATTGCAGGTATTCCTTTATCGCAATTTAGAAAAACTAATTTTAAGAAAGTAAAGAATAAAAAGATTTATGAAAACTTTAACGAGCATTACGGTACTCTTTCAATCTCGGTTGTAAAACCAAGCCGTTTTTATTTTAAGATTATTGGTTTGATTGAGGGATTAGCTAGTATTGAGATTATGCCAACGTAGCTCAGTGGTAGAGCGGGCGTTTCATAAGCGCCATGTCGTAGGTCCGAATCCTACCGTTGGTACTAACTGCCCCATCTTATGTCTTTAAGTCACGAGGTCGACTCCCCGCAAGTATCGAGAGGAGAAACTATAGATCAACCTAATGGCATAAGCTTCTCCATTCTTATAAACCCTGACCAAAAGTTACTTTTATCAGACATGATGAATCATGAGTGGAAGACTAGGTTTGACAGAATTAAATTTTACTTTAATCAGAAAGAGATAGGAGATACGGACCATTCTTATGAGTGGAGGGATTTATTGCGTGAGTGGTCGCCGGATAGGGTAAGAAAAGTGGCAAAAGGGCTATGTGGCATTCTTGGAGAATATTCATATGGAAGTCACAGTGTTCTTGTGCGAAACGAGAGCGGAGGGAATATCGTGCCAGTTGAGGTTCGTGACGGCTATTTTATTTCGGAAGAGAATGTTGACGCTGTACGAGAGGCTTTAAATACAGGAGTATTTACAAAGCAAGTTACGGGAGAAGACATTGCAATTTTACAAGCGGTTTATAACAGATGGAAATTGCTTAGGGAAAGTTATGGTAAGAATTGGTCGCCGGATTTTCATCAGACTGAGATAGAAAGATTAGCGGGGCTGGAAAAAGGAAAAGCAGAGGCAAGCTTGCTTAGACTTTCTGGGATATTGGCTCAAAAATATATTAGATCGCGAGTGACGCATGGTGGGACAAGAATAAAATGGGCAATTTCTCCATCAAGAGTGTTGGAAATAGAGAGTAGTGGGTCAATTTGATTCTGCCAAATAAATAATGTCCTCTATTGTCCAACTTTTACTTGTTACGCCTGCTGCCATAGCTGGGGTTACTCCAACTGCTTTTGGATTAAGTGTTTTATGAGGTCTGCAGAAGTTGTAATACATAAAATGCAAGGCAACTGCATACTCAAGGTTCTCTATCTTTTTTGAAAAAGCATTAGTTAGTCTTGTAAATCTTCGCATATTCATTCTCATGGTTAAGTTTTGTCTCTCAATATAACTGGTTGAGATTTTCTTAACATCCGGATCTCCCTGCATTATTCTTTTATCGGTTGCTATACAATCTGCGGGGGAATATCTTTTTTCTCCGTCGGGTTGCTGTCCATATATTTTAATTAACATGGAATAATCTATCTCTGAACCAAAGGCGTTTTCAACGGCTGCAAGATATGCTCCGTATCCATCGGTAGTAAGCTGTACTCGATTGGTAAGCCTGTTTTTTAAATCAAGCATAAACTTCTTAGCACAAGCAATATCTCTTAACCCAACAGACCAACTCGGCACTAATTTTGTATCAGCGTCTATTGCAACCCATGTCCAAATATCACCATATCCAAATTCTCCTTTATGACTTTCTGGCACATTCTTTTCTTTGGCATAACAAAAAGACCAAATTTCATCACATTGAATATTGCTGCACGATAAATCTCTTAACATAACATCTTGATATTCCCAACAAACCTTTCCAACCCTTGCTAGAAAACGATTAATAGTATTTTTTGCAACACCTGCCATACGACTAGTTGCCCTAATAGAGTTTCCTTCTACTAATGAAGATAATACTTGTATTTTCTTATCAAGAGGAAGGATATTCATAAACATATTATACTTGACCGCTCAAGCATTGTCAAGTACAGTTTCATATTTCTCTTTACTTTTCCTCAATCTTTTGCTAAGCTCTGGTGTAGTTTTCCCCTGCCAATTCTGTATGCAACGCACACGCAAAAAGATACGGCTTTTAGGCTTAACTACTAAGAGGATTACCCCTTTTCTATATATAAATATATTAAGTGTTGTACTTATTACTTAACGCATACTATGAAACAACAAACAACTAAACTACCAATTACTAAAAAACAATTAGCGATACTTTTACTACTCTATCAATTTAGATTCTTAGATACCCATACTATTCAACTATTACTAACTCACAAAATACCAACCAGAATTCAACAATGGTTAAAAGATTTAACAACCAAAGGATATATACATCAGTTCTATGACAGGACATCATTTGTTGAAAGAACTAAGCCGGCAGTATATTGTTTAACAATAAAGGCAAGACCAATATTAAAGGAGCAAAAGAAATGCAAACTACCTGTTCTAAACCAGATCTATCGGGAGAAAGAACTTTCGGAAGAATTTAGAGAGCATTGCTGCTATGTTGCCAAAATATACCTTCAACTTCGTGATCAATATGAAAAGACAAAAGGAAACGGAGAGATAAAGTTCTTCACTAAAGTTGAGCTTACAGGCTATGACTATTTCCCTAAACCATTTCCTGATGGATACTTTGTCATTAAACAAAAAGGTAAGCATATCAGACGCTATTTACTTGAAGTGCTTGATCTAGATATTCCAAAACGGGTACTTAAAGAAAGAATTAGACGCTATATTGCCTCAGAACAAGGCGATTGGAATGAAATGACTAATAACCTTAAATTCCCAACTGTTCTTTTTATCTTACGCAATAAACATAAACAGAGAAATATTAAAAAACTTATACAGAAAGTCAGAAATGAAGAATTCTCCTATCTCCCATGTTACCTAACCAACAAAGAGGCGATTAAAGAACAAGGGCTGGAGAACATCATTTGGGAGAAGGTGAAAGAAAGGGAATATTGATGTCTAAGACATCTCTTGTTTCTAGTTCCTTTTCTTACTAAAAACACCCAGGAAGAATATATGCTTTTGTGGTGTTCCGTCAAGAGAATTTACTAAACTATTCTAACGTCTATCAACATCATCTACTAATTACTCTAGCTCACTCTTCTCTGCGTGAGCAAATGGTTCTTCAGTAGGTAGTGCAGCAAGATTAAATGCGATTGCTGCAACAGTCAAAAATTCATTCTCTTTTGTCTCATCGCATATAAATTCTCCTTGCCTACTTCTCATTTCAGTTGTTACCATTTTCTCGTCATCGCGATAATCGATTCCAATATTTACTTCAACGCGTGGTGCTTTCATGCCTTTTTTAGCATCTTCTTGCGTGCAGTACATTACAACATCTTGAATTCCCTGATGATTTGTCCCTTCTCTTTCGTAAACAAAACTAAGACCTAAATGCCTAAACCAAAAATATACAGGTTTTCCATCTTTGTCATATTCATATGGAGTTTCATGATGAGATGATAATTCTAGGCCAACCAGTTCTTGGTCTGTAGCAGTAGGTGTAGGTTCCTCGTCTTCATAATGCTGAGTGCCATCGGCATCTCTAAAAGTTTCGTTCCTTATGTTTTTATCTTCACCGAATAATGAACCTTGAGGTAATAGATATTTCCCCAATGAAGTTTGTCTTAAAGTATTTAATATCGTTAATGCTTGCTCTCGATTTAGACTAAGCCTAACATCTTCTTGATTTGCTAAAATTCTATCGGTTAAATCTTTGAAACTAGACCTTGCGTCAGATGTAACTTCCGTTCCCACTCCGTTATTAGCTTCAACTTTTGCCGCTTCAGATTGTTCTAACTCTTTAACTCTTGCCCAAAATTGAGCTAAATCACCTGTCGCTGGCATTCCAGAAATCATAACATAACTCTTACCTTCTGGAACTGGCCCTGTATAGGGTTTTCCAAATTTTTCTGACATGGAATTTAGTGCTGTATATTGCTGGCCTTCAGTTGCTAAAACATTAACAACAACACCAACATCTGCCGCAGCTTGTACATATGTAGGTATTACTGCGACATCAGCTATCTGATATACGGCTCGGAAACTGCCTGAATTTTCCCTTGGTGGTCTTTCCCTCATATTTTGGGATTATATATTGTAAGTACCACTTTGTCAACTATGGGATTCTATGAGGCGGAAATGTCTAAGTGATTAGATTGTTTAGCAACATTTTTACTTCTTCCAACGAGCCTCAGCAGCTTTTTTTGCTATATCCTTTTTTCGTTTTGAACTTAATTTCTTTGCTCGTGCATGACCACCTACTAATCCACCAAGTCTTCCAAGCGCAACTGCAGCTGGGTTTTTCTCTTCTGTAGCTTTTTTAACAAGAACATGTGCTAATTGATTGATATCATTTGCCATAAGAGGATATTAACATATTGATTCATGAGCGGTCAAGAATATTTTAGGATATTTTCAAATTGACCCACTACCAAATAGAGAGTCTTCTTGCTCTTGTTCTCTAATAGAATTAAAATAGAAAGACTATGGACAATCGGCCGATTGGGATTTTTGATTCGGGAGTTGGGGGATTAAGTATCCTCATAGAAGTTCAAAAGCTTCTGCCTCTGGAAAACTTCATTTTTATCGCAGATCAAGTAAATGTTCCGTATGGTGGAAAAACGCAAAAGCAGCTCCAGTCTTACGCAGATAAAATCATGGCTTTCTTGGTTTCGAAAAACGTTAAAGCAGTAATCATTGCCTGTAATACAGCCACGGTTTACGCCATCGACTTTTTGCGGGAGAAATATCAAATGCCAATTATTGGCACAGTACCGGTGGTTAAAACGATTGCCAATATCACCAAGACCGATCAAACCGCGGTTTTTTCCACTCCGGCGACCGCTAAAAGTCCATACCTTACAAAATTAATTAATAAATTCGCGCCAAATGTCACAGTCTATAAAATTGGTGGGACGGGTTTGGAGGAATTAATCGAAACAGGTGATTTAGACAATAAAAAAATTGATCAGATTCTCCAGCAGTCGCTTGAACCATTACTCAAGAAAAACGTTGACGCGATTGCGTTAGGCTGTACGCATTACCCGTTTCTAAGAGACAAAATTGAAAGAATCGTGGGTAAAAATGTGCAAGTGGTTGATTCGGGTGGAGCAGTCGCCAGAAGGACGAAAGCAATTCTAGTCAATAATCAAATTTTGGGGAACAAAAGAACGGATGATTTTTATTACACAACGGGAGATAAAAATAAATTCGCAAAAGCAGTCAAAAGCCTTCTTAAAAAATCCCCGAGAAATATTAGTTCAATAATAATATAATTAGCACATGGATATTTTCAAAAACAAAAAAATCGCCGTCGTTGGAGAGGGGATAGAGGGACAGTCAAGTTTTAAGTGGCTAAAAGCCAAAGGCGCTGAGGTTACTATTCTTGATGAGAAGCAAGGCGAAGATTATTTAAAAGATTTAGATAAATATGATCTGGTTGTCAGAAGTCCGGGAATTAAAATCTCTATATTGGAAAAATTTATCTCCAAAGAAAAAATCACCTCGCAAGTAAAAATATTTTTTGATCTATGTCCCGCAGAAATTATCGGTGTCACCGGAACAAAAGGGAAAGGGACAACGGCATCTTTAATTTACGAAATGCTTAAAAAACAGGACTTTGATGCATATTTAGGTGGCAATATCGGACTTCCTCCGTTTGAGTTTTTGGATAAATTAACTGTTCATTCGAAAGTGGTTTTGGAATTGTCCAGTTTCCAGTTGATGGATTTAAAAAAGAGCCCGCACATTGCCGTAATGTTAATGATTACCAGCGAGCATTTGAATTGGCACTCTTCAATTGAAGAATATATCGATGCAAAAAGAAATATAGTCAGACATCAGGGTGAAAAAGACTTCGCAATTTTAAACCGCGATTATCCGGTGACTAATGAATCGGATATTCAAACGTCAGGAAAAGTTTACCATGTTAGTAGAGAGCGGGAAGCAGCTAATGAAGGAAGTTTCGTTAAAGATGGTAAAGTTTGGATGAGAACTGAAATCGGAGAAGTTCCAATTGTTGATACGAAAGATATATTACTGCCGGGAAAACATAACTTAGAAAACGTTTGCGCGGCAACAATGGCAGCTGGCTTAGTAGGCGTTTCCGTGGAAAATATGGCTTTCGTCCTCAGAACTTTTAAGGGGTTGGAGCACCGTCTGGAGCTGGTGGCGACTGTCAACGGCGTTAGATATTATGACGATTCATTCTCAACCACACCGGAAACAGCGATTGCGGCAATCGAAGCTTTTAAGGAACCGGAAGTTTTAATTTTGGGCGGATCGAGTAAGGGGTCGGACTTTTCCGAACTTGGAAAAGTTATTTCTAAATCAGAAAATGTTAAATTAATCATCGGGATTGGTGTTGAGTGGGAAAGAATCAATGCTCAAATTGCAAAATCTGATACGCCAATTCCCGTGATTGAAGGCGCCAAAGATATGCAGACAACCGTTGCGGCAGCTTACAAATTAGCCGTTCCCGGTGATGTGGTCCTATTAACACCTGCTTGCGCCTCGCTTGACATGTTTAAAAACTACAAAGACCGCGGAGAGCAGTTTAAGAAGGAAGTTAATAAGCTAAGAAATTAGCCCTTCCTGGGGCGTATAAAAAGATCGCCTCTTCCCGGAAATGGTTTATATCTCACACGCGTTTGTCTTTGTTCTTCGGCAAGATCTCTTAGAGCATCGGTTGCGGCTCTGACTTCCAGTCGCGCAATATCGGAATCACTAAGAATTCTTCTTCCTGCTGGTAGTGGTATTCCAGGTAAGGGTAAGCTCCACATTCTGGTTTCAGGAATAGGATTTGGTAAATGGCCGCGTCCCTTTCTATAGTCTTCTTGTACATCGGTTGCTACCCGAACATATAGGCGTGTCCTGTCGTCATCACTAAGGATTCTGTCGCCTGTTAAGGGAATGGGCATTCCGAGAGGAGGTAAATCCATCATTCTTCGCTGTGACGCTCGCCCAACTTGAGACTCCACTTCTGAGGTCATGGCGAGGATTATAAATTACTGTATAATAAAAGTCAATATTTTATGAAGCCAAGTTTTCAGATTATTAAAAAAGATAAAAAGACTAAGGCGAGAGCCGGGATTATCAAAACCCCGCATGGTGAGATTGAAACGCCGATTTTCGTACCGGTGGGAACTCAAGCGTCGGTTAAATCAATTGACCCAAAACAGCTCCATGAATTAGGAGCGCAGGTGGTTTTAGCTAACACCTATCATTTACATCTTCGTCCGGGCGAAGACATTATCAAAAAGTTCGGCGGTTTGGCAAAATTTATGAGTTGGGAAGATGGTCCCCACTTCGCTAAAGCTACGAGGGGCAAGCCGACGATGACGGATAGCGGCGGGTTTCAAGTTTTTTCTTTAGGAATTGCAATGGAGCACGGAGTTGGGAAATTGCTACGGGAAGAAGAGGGCGAAGCTCAGCCGCGTTTGAACAAAATTACGGAAGAAGGGGTATATTTCCAGTCCCACATTGATGGTTCAAAACAGTTTTTGTCGCCGGAAAGTTCAATTGAAATACAGGAAAAATTGGGCGCGGATTTAATCGTCGGGTTTGACGACTTAGAATCGCCAAAACACACTTACGGAGAGACAAAAAAGTCACTCGAGCTAACCGAAAGATGGCTTTTAAGGAGTAAAAAGACCCACAAGAGCAATTCGCAACTATTATATGGCGTAACCCATGGTGGGATTTTTGAGGATTTGAGAGTTCGCTCGGCCAAGTTTAACGACGAGCATTTTGACGCCATTGCTTTAGGCGGAGCACATAAAAATAAACAAAACATGCACGAGATTGTGCAGTGGACTATCGCCAACATTTCAGAAAATAAACCAAGACACATGCTGGGGATTGGGGAAGTAGATGATCTATTCGAGTTGATTGAGCGGGGGATTGATACATTTGATTGCGTCATCCCTACCCGGATTGGGCGGACCGGCTTCTTCTTCATTTCTCCTCCAATCGGAGGCATGAAGAACAGATTTAGAACCGATATTGATAAGCCGCAATATGCCAAAGACCAAAAACCTTTAGATTCAAACTGTAATTGTTACGCGTGCCAAAACTTTACCCGTGGCTACATCCATCACCTTTTTCGCTGCCGTGAGTTACTTGCGTACAATCTCTTAAGCCTTCACAATGTTCATTTCTTAGTCAACTTAACCAAACAAATCCGCGAGTCAATTCTAGACAACAAGTTCCAAAACCTCAAAAAAGCCTGGCTTGACAAGTAAGTATGTCAATGCTATAAGATAAGCTATGTCAAAATCACCAGATATGACTGATGGAGCAGTTCTAGATCAAAGTCCCAAAGCGGAAATAGGACAAGTGGCTCCAAAAGCATTAAGAGATAGAGTTGAAGATATGTTTCCAGGAGATTTTACGGTTCCAGGAACATATTATAGAGGAACTATTACTGCAACAGTACAAAGATCAGGCATGCATATTTTGGCACAAGCAATGGATGGAGAAAAACCGAGAGCGGAAATAAGCAGAGTATTAGCGGCATCTAATAGAGGAGTAAGATCGTTATATCGTTTATTTAGAACAGATCACATGGATAGAGTTATAGAACTTAGTGTTCCAGAGGTAGATGGTGAATATGGAGAAGTTCAGTTGAGTGGTTTGCAGGTTTCAGAATACACTCCGCAAAGATTACTAGAAGAAGCTAAGACAATGGGTGTTATTTAATAGATTCCTCTTAAGAAAAATCCGCAATAAGTGTGATATCATAGGTTTATGAAAACGGTTTTTTCGGGAATTCAGCCAAGTGGCAATTTACATATCGGCAATTATATTGGCGCTCTGAGCCAATGGGTTAAAATTCAAAACGAAACCAACGCCATTTTTTGCATTGTTGATTTACATGCAATTACCGTCCCACAGGATCCGAAAATCCTCAAAGAAAAAGTGCTGGAAATGGCGGCTTTGTATCTTGCTTGCGGAATTGATCCGGAGAAAGCGCATATTTTTGTGCAATCCGAAAACCCCGATCACACCACTTTGGCCTGGATTTTAAACTGCATCACGCCGTTTGGACAACTGGAGCGAATGACGCAGTTTAAGGAAAAGTCGCAAAAACACGAGCAAAATGCCGGACTGTTCGATTATCCGGTATTAATGGCTGCGGACATTCTTTTGTATCAAACTGATGAGGTGCCGGTGGGTGAAGATCAAAAACAGCATGTTGAGTTAACCCGCGATTTGGCGGAAAAATTCAATTCAAAATTCGGAGCAGTATTTAAATTGCCGGTTCCAGTAATCCAAAAAGAAACAGCCAGAATAATGAGTCTGCAGGATTCAACCTCTAAAATGAGCAAATCCGACACAAACCAATCGGCGACGATTTATTTGTTGGATACAGAGGAGCAGATTAGGGAAAAAATTAAAAAAGCCGTCACTGATTCCGGCTCAAAAATCTCCAAAGACGAGGGCTCGGCGGCGATTTCCAATCTGCTAACGATTTATTCTTCATTCAAAAACCAATCGCTGGTGGACTCGTTAAATGAACTGGACGGAAAATCCTATTCGGAATTCAAAGCTTTATTGGCGGATGTTTTGCTTCAAAAACTCTCAAAAATTCAGAAAAAATATCAGGAGATAAGAGCCGATGAGGCAACACTTCGAAAAATCCTTGACGAGGGAAGGGAATACGCCACCGGTAAATCTTCAGAAACTTTGGCTAAAGTAAAAGAATTGGTCGGATTATAACTTCTTCTTCGAATTTGCTGAGGTCGCTTACAGAAGATTTTCTAGCTTTCCGCTCATGCTAAAATAACGCACGCTCCTCGATGTGGAATTCGAAGGAAAGCAGCGAAAATTTTGTAAGCTCCCCGCAAATCACTAATCCTTAATCATTTATCATTATGCCTAATTGTGTTATAATTCCAAAGTTATGTTCCCGACGAAGATTAAGAAACCAAAAAAAATCAGACAATTGAGATTTAAGCTAAATCTTTCCTGGAAAAACCTGATTATCTACGCCTTTTTAATCCTTTTTACCGGTTTTCTTTTCTTAGGAATTGCCCAGCCAAGCACTAATCAAACCCAAACCACCAAAACAGTCCCTTTGTCTCAGCTAATCCAAGATGTTAAGCAGGGAAAAGTAACTTCTTTGGATGTTTCTGCTAATAAAATCGACGCCACCGAAGAAACGGGGATTGTGGAAGCTTCAAAAGAAACAACCGCTGATGTCTACCAACTTTTCCAAAACGCCGGAGTCAAGCTGGACAAGACAAAAGTTAACATCAAAGACGATACGGCTTTAAATAATTGGGTTAATATTTTGTCTGGAGTTTTGCCGATTCTTTTAATGGTGGCTTTTTTCTACTTTATTTTCCGCCAAGCGCGGGGAGCGCAGGAAAGCGTGTTTTCATTTGGGCAGTCAAAGGCTAAAATCTTTAATAAAGATAAGCCAAAAATTACTTTTAAAGATGTAGCCGGAGTAGATGAAGCAAAGCAGGAGCTAAGAGAAGTAGTCGACTTTTTAAAAAACCCGGGTAAATATAAAGCGATGGGAGCCAGAACTCCAAAAGGAGTATTAATGGTCGGGCCATCGGGAACCGGTAAAACGCTGTTGGCTAGAGCCACCGCCGGCGAAGCCAATGTGCAATTTTTCTCCATGGCAGGCAGTGAATTTATGGAAATGCTGGTCGGAGTCGGAGCATCAAGAGTTCGGGATTTATTCAACACCGCCAAAAAAGCCCAGCCGGCAATAATTTTTATTGACGAGGTAGACGCCATTGGCAGGCAAAGAGGTTATGGACTAATGGGCGGACATGACGAAAGAGAGCAGACCCTAAACCAAATCCTGGTCGAAATGGATGGTTTTACCCCAACCGAACAATTGGTGGTAATTGCCGCAACTAACAGACCAGACGTTTTGGACCCGGCGCTGGTTCGGCCGGGCAGATTTGACCGCCGAGTAGTCTTGGAGCTACCGGATGTTAAAGGTAGAGAAGCAATTTTAGCAATTCATGCCAGAGGTAAACCATTCACTAAAGGTGTCAACTGGGAGAAAATTGCTAAACGTACAGTCGGATTTTCGGGCGCGGATTTAGAGAACATGCTAAACGAAGCGGCAATTTTAGCCGCGCGCTTAGGTAAAAAAGCGATTGACATGAGCGATTTGGAAGAAGCAGCCACCAAGGTAAAGTTGGGTCCGGAGAAAAAAAGACTGCAGACAGAAGAAGACCGCAAAATGACGGCTTATCACGAAGCTGGCCACGCTTTAGTTTCCTGGTTTATGCCACACATGGATCCGGTTCACCGCATTTCGATAGTATCGCGCGGCATGTCTTTAGGCCATACCATGATGGAGCCAATGGACAGAATTCACGAAACAAAAACCCATCTAATTGAACAAATCGCGGTGATGTTGGGAGGAAGAGCAGCGGAGAGTTTGGTGTTTAATGAAGTGACGACCGGCGCGTCTGATGATATTACCAAAGCCACCGAAGTGGCCAGAATGATGGTGACGGAATACGGCATGAGTGAGTTGGGCCCTTTGAATTTGGCGTCAGATCCAAGAACGCCTTATGAACAATCAACGGTTTCAGAAGATATGGCTTCTAAAATTGACGCGCAGGTGAAAAAAATCACAGATGAAGGCTACAAAGAAGCAGTAAACATTCTTAGTAAATTGAGAAAGAAATTAGATGTTCTGGCAGAAGAATTATTGGAAAAAGAAACTTTGGAGTCGGAAGAATTTGAAAAACTAATCGGTTCAAAACCCGCGACCATTCCCGTCAAGGCCTAATTGACAATAGTAGTTTTTTAAAATACCATAACTTTATGGCAGAAGCAGATAAAGACGGATCGCAGAAAACAACGATTGACCCAGCGATAGTAGCGAAATTAGAGGAGTTAGTTGCTGGGGCTATAGCTTCTCCTAAGCCTCTAAATTCACGAAGCCCACTGGAAGCTTTTAAAAATGCCGCTGTTCCAGCAAGAGAATTTGGTGAGGTTGTGGCAGTTCAATCATTTGTAGATGTAGCTGCTTTAAACCAAGGAGACTTAGTTTGGTGGAGAGACGATGCGGGAAAGACAGGTTATTTCCTAATAAGTACTCCGGTTGAAGGCCAAAAATATGCGACAGGCCTAGCGAGATTTATTGACTATGAAGGAAAACTTTTTGAAGGTGAAGCTACTTTTCAGGGAGCTACGATGGGAACTTCTCTAAATGAAAATAAAGTGTCGAAAAACTTAAGAGTTGAAGTCTCAATTCCTGGTAGAGCTTTACCCGAGGATTTTACTAATCTAACAGACGCTGATGTAAAAGCTCACATCCCAACGCAAAAGTTGTCAGGAGTTGTGAGACAAATAGGTATTATTCCAGCAACGAGTATAGCTGCAGGGTTAGCCTAATTGACAAATTAAATCCGACAATACAATAATAAGTTATGGCAAAGAATTTAGTAAAAACTCATTTCTCGAAACAAGAAGCCATCAGCTACGGATTTAAACTTGCCAAAGAGAATCTCTTTTTCTTTGTTGTTCTATTTGTAATCGTAATGTTAGTTTCGGGAGCAATGTCTGTGTTAAGTGGTCTATCTGCACATGAGCCGGCATTCGCTTTTGTCCTCTGGCTTTTGCAGATGGTAGTAAACTTGATTATCGGCATTGGGATAATTAATATCTGTCTTAAATTTTTAGATAATCAGAAGCCAAAGTATAAAGATCTTTTTTACTACAAACCAATTGTCAATTACTTTCTAGCTTCGTTATTGGAAGGTTTGATTGTAGTCGGAGGTTTCATTCTTTTAATTATTCCGGGAATATTTTTTGCCCTTCGGTTGCAATTTACGAGTTATTTAGTCGTTGATAAAAAGCTTGGTCCGGTTGAAGCGATTAAAACCAGTTGGAAAATAACCGGAGGAAATGCTTGGAATCTTTTCTTTTTTGGGATATTACTTGGTTTAATAAATATTTTAGGGGTACTTTGTCTTTTGATCGGATTATTTGTAACAGTACCTCTAAGCATGCTGGCGACGACTTTTGTTTATCGCAAGCTCCTCTTACAATCAAAAGCTGCCTAGGTTATAATCAATTCAGATGAAGAAGTTAGTTCTAATTGACGGTAATGCCATTATTCACCGCGCTTTTCATGCATTACCACTGCTTAATAATAAAGATGGTATGCCGACCAACGCGGTGTACGGGTTTTTTATGATGCTTTTAAAAATCGTTGAGGATTTGCAGCCCGAGTATTTGATAGTTTGTTTTGATAAAGCCGCGCCGACCTTTCGGAAACAGCTCTATGTCGGTTATCAAGCCACCAGACCAAAAATTTCCGATGATCTTTCGCCGCAGTTTGCGGTTGTTCATAAAGCGCTGGACGAAGCGAAAATTATACATTTTGAAGTTGACGGCTATGAGGCAGATGACTTAATCGGTACCATTTCCAAAGAAGCTAAGGCTAAAGACTTACAAACAATTATTGTTTCGGGCGACAGGGATTTATTGCAGTTGGTTAACGGGAAAGTGCTGATGCTGGCGCCGATTATCGGGATGACCAAAATGACTTTGTTTGATGAAACAAAAGTTAGAGAAAAATACGGACTCGAACCTTGGCAAATTGTGGACTACAAAGCGTTGGTGGGGGATGCCTCAGATAACTATCCGGGCGTTTCGGGGATTGGTCCAAAAACCGCCAGCGGACTTTTGAATAAATACCAAACCTTAGAAGGAATTTACCAGCATCTTGGAGAACTTTCGCCGCAAGTTCAGGAAAAGCTGGCGCAAGACGCCGAACAGGCGGCACTGGCGAAGAAACTGGCGACCATTGTGTTGGATGCGCCGGTTAAACTTGACGAAACCGAAGCGGAAATTACTAAAATAGATAAAGCCGCTTTGAAGAAAGTTTTTGAGGAGTTAAACTTTAAAAGTTTGTTAAACCGTCTTGCAAAAGAAAGTCACAAAGTAATCAAAGTTCAATCCAAAAGTAAGGAAAAGAAAGAAGCAGAAGAACAATTAGGACTTTTATGAAAGTTGCGCTAGTTCACGATTACATAAAAGAATACGGTGGTGCAGAGCGGGTCTTAGAAGTTTTGTGTGAGATTTTTCCGCAGGCGCCGATTTATACAGCCTTTTGCGCCAAAAACTCGCAAGCGTATAAACACTTCAAAGACAAGCAAATCATTGCGTCATGGGTACAATTTATACCTTTTTTCAAAAGCAAACTTTATAGCCCGTTAAGATTTCTGACGCCTTTAATTTGGGGTAGTTTTAACTTTAAGAAATACGATTTAGTTATTTCTTCTTCCAGTTGGTATATCGCGAAGGGATTCGGTGCAAGAAGTCAGAAGTCGCCAATCGAGATTTGTTATTGCCACACGCCACCAAGATGGCTGTATGGATATACGACTTCGGTTAACTTTCAAAAATACTGGCCGGTTAAAGTTTATGCGTTAATTATCGGACATTTTTTGCGGCTTTATGATTTTAAACAGGCGCAAAAAGTCGATTATTTTATTGCCAATTCCAAAGAAGTTCAATCTCGAATAAAAAAGTTCTACCGACGTAATGCAACCGTGATTTACCCGCCGGTAGATTTAGCGGGTAGCAAATGGCAGGTAGTAAATAGTAAAACGAATGACAACGAGCCACGAGCCACGAGCCACGAGCCTTACTATTTCATCGTTTCTCGGATTGTCGGGGCAAAAGGCTTGGAATTGGCGGTTGACGCGGCGATCAAATCAGGATTTAAATTAAAAATTGCCGGGTCGCCGGCCGGATATTATTTCGAGCACGATAAGCTAGTCAAAAAAGCCCAAAATAAAGTGGAATTCTTAGGACAAGTCAGCGATGAGGAATTGGTAAAGCTTTATAAAGGTGCAAAAGGTTTTTTGGCGTTGTCACAGGACGAAGACTTTGGGATTACGCCGGTTGAGTCAATGCTTTGCGGGACGCCGGTAATTGCTTTTAACGGCGGAGGGTATAAGGAAACGGTTGTTGATGGTAAAACCGGAATTTTGTTTAACGACTATTCGGTAGGTGGCCTAATCGAAGCGGTCAAAAAGTTCGAAAGTTCAAAGTTCAGCGCAGAAGATTGTATCGAGCAAGCGCAAAAGTTTTCTAAAGAAAGATTTAAAAGGGAGATAGAAGAGTTTGTAAAAAAATATGCCGGAATTGCCTGAAGTTGAGACGATAAAATTAGGTTTACAAAAATGTCTTGTTGGACATAAAATCGAAGATGTTGAGGTGCGCGTGTCGAAAATCTTCCAAGGAACCCCCAAAGACATTATCGGCGCAAAAGTAATTGATATCAAAAGAATCGGCAAGGGCTTAATTATCGAGCTTAATAATGGTTTTGTGCTCACGGTGCATCTAAAAATGACTGGGCAGCTGGTTTTTCAAGATAAAACCACTGAGAACTCAACTCTATCCAAAAAAGTCGGCGGAGACGTGCTTCCTTCCAAATATTCCCACGTTATTTTCAGTTTGGATAAAGGAGCAAAGCTTTATTATAATGATTTGCGCCGGTTTGGTTGGGTAAAAGTGCTCAAAAAAGAGGAATTAAAAGATGTTGCATTCTTTAATGAAATGGGACCGGAGCCAAAAGTGGGGGAGGACTTAGCCGGAAAAGAATTAACGCTGGATTACTTCAAAAACACGATCCAAAAAGGCAATTTGCCGGTCAAACTTTTACTGATGGACCAGAAAAAAATCGGAGGAATCGGCAATATCTATGCTAACGACGCGCTTTTCTTGGCAGGAATTGATCCAAGAAGAAAGGGTAAGACGCTCACGGACGAAGAAATTGAAAAACTATTTAAGGCAATTTATGAAGTCATCAGAAAAAGTTTAAGTTATGGCGGATCATCGGACGAAAATTTCGTCAACGTGCTCGGCCAGGAGGGGAATTATCAGAATCATACTTTAGTTTACGGAAAAAAAGGCGAGAAGTGCTCGATCTGCGGCGCAACGATTGAAAAAATCCAATTGGGTGGTCGCGGAACCTATTTTTGCCCCAAGCATCAACGATGACTTAGCCGGTGAATATTATAGTTAGATATTTTATCTGCGGTTTGTTTCACGTTAGTTATTTCCTTAGGGTGAGCTATTGTTCTCTCATCCGCAAGCGCTTTCTCTAAAGTTGAAAGGTCTAGGTCGCTAAGAGTGCTGTTTCTAAGGCGGTTGGCAATTAGTCTTTCTATTAATAGGATAGCTCCTCCGACTACCGCTGTAGCTACACCGCCAATTTTGTACAGATCGGGTATTGTTTGGAGTATTGCAGGGTCTTGAGATTTAGCGTGAACGAGAAATCCGTCTATGCCAAGACCTATTCCTCCACCAACCAAAACTGCTCCCTCAGCCTTCAATTCATTGACTAATCTACTTCTCTCAGGGCATTTCCAACTAACGGCTCTTGTTATAGCTTTCTCAAGAAATCTATCACCTTCTGTCATAGGTAGAGAATTATATTACTAATCCCATAGTTTGTCAAATATAATTTGCCAGGTTGCTTTTTGGGGAGTTTAATGATAGCATCTAAATCTAGCACTATCCGAGTAGGAAAATGCTAGTTTTTTATGGCGTATAAGGACAGAATTGTCATGTCCATCGGAGGCTCCCTCATCGTCCCCAACGGTGGGGTAGACACTAAGTTCCTTTCCGAACTTAACGCTTTTATTCGAGAGCAACTGGCGAAGAATCCAAACCGCCAGTTTTTTTTGGTCATAGGAGGCGGAAAAATCGCCAGAAAATATCGTGACGCCGGGCAACAAGTTATCGGACACGAACTGACCCGCGACGATTTGGACTGGCTAGGAATTCACGCTACCAAGCTAAACGCCCATCTTGTCCGCACCATTTTCCGCGACCTCGCCCACCCCTACATCATTAAGCATTACGAAATCATTAGAAAAGCCGAGGAACCGGTGGTAGTGGCCGCAGGATGGAAGCCGGGTTGGTCAACAGATTTTGACGCGGTTCTCATTTGTGAGGACTATAATGTTAAGGAAATTATCAATTTAAGTAATGTTAGCCAAGTTTTTAGCGCCGATCCCCGCAAAGACCCCAAAGCTAAGCCAATCAACAAAATTTCCTGGAAAGACTTTCGAAAACTGGTTGGAGATGTTTGGATTCCGGGAATGAACGCGCCTTTTGATCCGGTAGCGGCGCAAAAAGCCGAGGAATTAGGCGTAAAAGTAGCGGTAATGTCGGGGCATGACTTTGATAATATCCGAAAATACTTCAACCACGAAAAATTCCTCGGAACTGTGATAGAATAGCCTCGTGCTTAAATCAATTTCTTTACAAAACTTTCGCAGTTACTCTAAAAAAGAGTTTCTTTTTGCAGAGACTACTTTAATTGTTGGACCTAATACCTCCGGTAAAAGTAATTTAGTTGAGGCGATTTATCTTCTTTCCACCGGCAAAAGTTTTCGGACCGATAAAGATACGCAAATGCTCAAATTCAGCGAAGAGGTGGGACGGGTCAAGGGTAAAGTTAATGACGGAGAGTTGGAGGTGCTTATCACGAATGGGGAGGTCAATGGCGGGTCGCAATATAAGAAGTTTTTGGTCAATGGTGTTAGTAAAAGACGGGTTGATTTTGCCGGAAAGCTGCTGACGGTACTTTTTTCGCCTCAAGATTTGGAAATAATTATTGAATCGCCATCTTTAAGACGGAATTTTTTGGATGAAGTTTTGGAGCAGACAGACAGAGATTACCGCGTGTCCTCAACTTCTTACGTCAAAGCTTTAAGACAAAGAAACGCGCTTTTAGAAATGACCAGAGAAACCGGGCGGCGGAATGAAAAACAGTTCGAATACTGGGATAATCTGGTAATTGAAAACGGCAATATCATCACCGCCAAAAGAGAAGAATTCATAAATTTCTTAAATTCATCTCTCAAAGATATCTTCAATTGCGTAGTTGAGTACGATAAAAGTCTGATTTCCAGAGAAAGACTGGCGCAGTATGAAAGAGAAGAGGTGGCGGCGGGAGTGACTTTGGTCGGGCCGCACCGCGATGATTTTTCGGTTTTAATGTTTAACGGTGAGGATAAAACCGCGCACAACGTTAAGTTCTATGGCTCCCGAGGGCAACAGCGCCTGGCAATCTTACAACTAAAAATGCTGCAACTTCTGTTCATAGAGAAATTATTAGGCGAAAGACCGCTATTACTATTGGACGATATTTTTTCGGAGCTAGACGAAGACCATATTCAGCTGATTTTGGAGGAGATTGGTAAACAGCAAACGATTATCACCACAACCCATGAAGAATTTATTCCCAAAAAACTGTTAAAATCAATGAAGATAGTTAGTTTACAAAGATGAACGAATTCGACGTTAATGATCTAAAAAAGCTGTATGTGCCGTCCTCAAGCTCGCATAAAGGTGAAAATGGGAAGTTGTTGATTATCGGCGGTTCGGTTTTGTTTCACGCCGCCTCGCTGTGGGCTTTGCAAGTTGCTTCCCGAATTGTAGATATGGTTTTTTATTCCTCGGTTCCCCAAAATAATGAGCTAGTCGAAAAAGAAAAAGAGGAATTCAGAAACGGTATTATTGTTCCGAGAAATAAAATCGACCATTACATCGAAGAAGCAGACTGTATTTTAATCGGCCCGGGTTTACCAAGGGAAAATGGAGTAGAGTTGGGTGATGACGACACCAAAGAGCTAACAGAGAGGTTGTTTAAAGCTTATCCAAACAAGAAATGGGTGGTGGATGGAGGCTCATTACAAACAATTAAGCCAGAAACCATTCCTCATAATGCGATTTTAACACCACATCACGGGGAATTTTTCAAACTCTTTGAATCAAGAATCAAGAATCAAGAATCAAGAATAGAACCAGATTTAATTCAGAAATTAGCGAAGGAATTCAACTGCACGATTTTGTTAAAAGGGGAAGTTGATTTGGTTTCCAATGGAACAGAAACGGTTCAAATTGCGGGCGGAAATGAGGGGATGACCAAAGGCGGAACAGGCGATGTTTTGGCAGGGTTGGTCGCGGCACTTTATTGCAAAAATGAAGCCTTTCTGTCCGCAACATCAGCTTCATTTATCAACAAAAAAGCCGGAGAAACTCTGGCGCAAAAAACGGGAATTTATTTTAATGCTTCAGATCTAGCCACAGAAATTCCGGCAGTGATGAAATATCTATTGACCCCTTGAAACGGTTGTGATATAACTCAAAGGTTATTTTAAAGGAAAGGAGGAGGGAATATGAGAGAAAAAAGAGGAATGAATAATCCAGCGAGAACAACATATGGAGACGGAGAGCTTGTGAGAGAAAGTCCCGTGTGCAGATTATATCCTTTGCTTCCAGGTTTTCATAGCTCAGCTGACGCAGATGCATTAGCAGCGCAAGAAATGTATGACGGAGAACTTCCGGCTGATGCCGATCAAGCAGATTTAGGGTTGCCTATTAGATTAGAATCTGTGCGGGATCAACGCGAATTCTAATAAGAAAAGCGATGGCTGAAGAAGAAAATGACTAGGGAATTGTTCGGGAATTTGCTATAATATTGGCATGTATTCTCCTAAGTTTACTATTACCAACAAAATCCTCAAAAACATTGGTAGCATTGAAGCCTCAAAAGAAGTTATTGATAACGCACCGCTTTTGCCATATTTTGAAAGGGAATTTCGGGAAGACGCCATGGTGCGAACCATTCATTATGGAACTCACATTGAAGGAAACGAACTTAATCTTTCCGAAGCGGAAAAGGTACTTCTGGGGCAGCAGGTGGCCGCTCGCGACCGCGATATTTTGGAAGTTATTAACTACCGCAAAGTGATGGATTATATCGACCAAACTCCAAAGAATCAAATTAAAATCGACGAAGAATTGGTAAAACACTTACACAAATTAACCGTTGACAAAATTTTAGCGCCTGAACAATGTGGTGTTTTTCGAAAAACTCAGGTGGTAGTCAAAAACAGCCAAACCGGAGAAATTTCTTTTCGGCCTCCAATTGCGGTGGCCGTTCCTTTTCAAGTTAAAAATCTATTGGAGTTTGTCGAAAATGCAGACGATGAAGAAGTGCATCCTGTAATGAAATCCGGCATCACGCATTACGAGTTGGTGCGTATCCATCCATTCTTGGATGGCAACGGGCGGGTGGCGCGGGCGATTGCAACTTTAATTCTTTATCAAGATAGCTATGATATCCGTAAGTTCTTTTCACTGGAAGAGTATTTTGATAAAGATGCCGCCAGTTACTATGAAGCGTTGCAAAGCGTGGAGAAAAACGAGGGCGATTTAACCAAATGGTTGGAATATTTTACCCTGGGACTCTCAATCGAGCTTTCAAAAATTAGGGAAAGGGTAGAAAGCATTTCGGTGGATGCCCGATTTAAAGAAAAACTGGGCGGTTCGCCGATTTTACTTAGCCCCAGACAATTGAAAATCATCGAGTATATTCAAAAAATCGGTTATCTACAAAATCAGGCGTTTGAACAACTGTTTCCAATGGTTTCCGAAGACACGGTTCTCAATGAAATAAAAGCCTTGGCGCAGGCCGGAATTATCAAAAAGCATGGTGTTACCAAAGGCGCAAAATATATAATGGCTTAATATGCAATTTAGAGAATTAACACAATATTTTGAGAAATTAGAGACGACGTCCTCAAGACTTAGTCTGATTGAGATCCTGGCGCAGTTGTTCAAAGAAACTCCGGCAGAGGAGATTGAAAAAATTGTCTACTTAATTCAGGGAAGGCTGGCGCCGTTTTTTGCCCCGATTGAAATTGGGATGGCGGAAAAAACCGTGGCAGAGTCTTTAGCTAATGCATATGGATTATCACGAGAGGATGTGCTGAAAAACTATCAACGACTTGGAGACATGGGCCTGGCAGCTTACGAACTTGCCAAAAGTTCAGAATTTAAAGTTCAGAGCGCACAGTTAACGGTAACGGAAGTCGTTGATGTTCTTTTGCAGATTGCTAATACCAAAGGGAATGGAACGGTGGAGAAAAGGCAAACTCTTTTGTCAGGTCTTTTGAAAAAACTGGATCCGATTTCTGCGAAACATCTTGTTCGCATTCCGCTTGGTAATACGCGTCTTGGCATCGGTGATCCAACGGTTTTGGACGCTCTGGCGACGGCCAAATTGGGCGATAAATCACAAAGAAAGTTGTTGGAAGGAGCATATAATCGTACTTCAGATCTTGGTTTAATTGCTAAAACTTTGTGGGATAAAGGTTTGCCTGCAGTTCAAAAACTAGAGTTACGGGTTGGTTATCCCGTGCGCTCCGAACTTTGCGAAAGATTACCAAACCCGGAAAAAGTCATCGAGAAAATGGGCGAAGTGGACGCACAATACAAATACGACGGCTTCAGAGTACAGTTGCATAAAAATGGCGACATTGTCAGGATGTTCTCCAGAAACTTAGAAGAAATGACGCATATGTTCCCTGAGTTGACAGAAGCGGTTAAAAAACAAATTAAGGCCAAAACCATTATTTTAGATTCCGAAGCTCTGGCTTATAATCCGGAGTCGGAAGAATTTTTGCCATTTCAGGAAACTACCAAGAGAAGAAGAAAACACGGTATTGCGGAAATGGCCAAAAGTTTGCCCTTAAAAGCCTTTGTTTTTGACATTTTATACAAAGACGGAGAATCTCTAATCGATCAACCATTGACCAAAAGAATGGAAATTCTCAAAGAAGTTTTGCCGGAAGATGATGTTCTCATTAGAACCAAAAACCAGACCGTCATGGACGCCAAAACCCTGTCGCTTTTATTGGAAGACGCAATCTCTAAAGGCTTGGAAGGTTTAGTCATCAAAAAATTGGAAAGTCCGTACGAGGCCGGGGCGCGCAATTTCAACTGGGTAAAACTCAAACGCCATTCTTCAGGCGAATTAAACGATACGATTGATTGCGTAATTTTGGGCTATATCAGTGGAAAAGGTAAGCGCACAGCTTTTGGCGCGGGGGCTTTGTTGGTTGGGGTTTATGACAAAGAAAAAGACGAGTTTGTGACAGTTAGCAAAATTGGTACCGGATTAACCGACGAAGAATGGCGGGAAATTCACAGAAGAGCAGACGCAATCAGTTTGGAGCACAAACCGGCCAGGGTAAGTTCAAATATTATTCCTTCGGTTTGGATCGAACCAAAAATTGTGATTGAAATTTTGGCGGATGAAATTACCCGTAGTCCGATTCACACCGCCGGCAAAACCGCAACCGATCCGGGATATGCGTTAAGATTCCCACGTTTAGTGTCATTTCGAGAGGCGGATAAAAAGCCAGAAGACGCCACTTCAGTAAAAGAACTTATCGAAATGTATCAACTACAGGGAAAGCAGGATTAGCCCAAGATAGTTGGCAGAAAAGAGGCTAGTCGTCTTACGCTCAAAGGTTTTCTTACGGCTTGAATTGGTGGGGATTGACTTTCAAGCGCTTCGCTTGTAATAACGTTAATGTTTCCTTGTTCAATAAAGATACCTTCGCCCGATTTTTGTTTAAGAACGCGTCCTGTATCGGCAAATAATTCTTCTCCTGGAAGAGAGGTTTTACGGAATTCCGCGTAGCGTTGGTCAAATTCGTCTTCGGAGATTGGGGAATCAGTTGTCATAATTCTTTCTGGGTCTGCCATCAAATGTATTGTAACAAGCAAAAATTTATTTTCCAACCCCCAATTTGTGCTAAAATAACCTCATGGAATTCGTAGCCGATTTGCATTTGCACTCCAAATATTCACGGGCGGTAAGCCGGGACATGAATCTTTACAACATGGCGTTGTGGGGAACCAAAAAGGGCTTAGACATTCTTTCCACTACTGACTGGACGCATCCATTGTGGAGGAGGGAAATAAAACAGGAATTAGTTGAGGAAGCAGAGGGAATTTTTAAGCTTAAAGATAATAAAGATTTCAAGACCCGTTTTATCCTCACGGCTGAAATATCCAGTATTTATTCGCAAAATGGTAAAGTCCACCGTATCCACAGCTTAGTCTTTTCTCCGAAGTTGGAAGTTTGCGAAAAGATTGCGGCGGAACTGGTTAAAAGAGGCTGCAATTTATCCTCCGACGGCAGGCCGATCATCGGACTTTCTTCAATTCAATTGATGGAGCTTATTTTCTCGATTGATAAAAACGTTCTTTTGGTGCCTTGTCACGCTTGGACACCGTGGTTTTCGTTGTATGGCTCAAACTCGGGATTTGATTCAATTGAGGAATGTTTCGGGGAGTACGCTGACAAGATTTACGGGGTAGAGACCGGCCTTTCCAGCGACCCCTACATGAATTGGCAGATTAAGGAACTAGCGAACCGTTCGCTTATTTCTACTTCCGATGCACATTCTCTGCCGAAGATGGGCAGAGAAGCCACCGTCTTTATGACGAAAAAGGAAGATACAAAATTCAAAATTACTTATCAAGACATTACTGATGCGATCAAACAAGCTCCTGATGCAAAATTAAAAATCGGCTATACAATCGAGTTTTATCCGGAAGAGGGGAAATACCATTTTACCGGACACCGCAACTGCAATTTCGTGCAAAATCCGAAGGAAACCAGGGAAGATGGCAATATTTGTCCGGTTTGTCATCGGCCGTTAACGGTTGGCGTAATGCATCGGGTGGAAGAGCTAGCAAAAACACAAAAATTACCGGACGAAGTCTTCAAGCTAAATCCAAACGGAGTTAAATGGATGATTGATCCAAGCAAAAAACATCCGCCGTTTGTAAAATTAGTGCCACTCAACGAAATCATTGCCGAAAGTTTACATTCAACCGTTTCCAGCCAAAAAGTGAAGGATATGTTCGACGAACTTTGCCGCAAGTTTGGCTCGGAATTAAATGTCTTGCTCAAAGTTTCCAAAGAAGATTTGCTCAAAGAAACGGGCGTAAGAGTGGCCGAAGGAGTGGATAAAGTGCGAAGGGGCGATATTGCGATTCTTCCGGGATTTGACGGACAATATGGAATCGTCAAGATTTGGGGAGAGGAGAAACCGGTTGTAAAGGCGGAAATAAAGACAGAAAACCAATTGGGAATTGACTTTTAATTTCAGGCAAGTTAAATTAAGAAGTGGATGATCCCGCTGAAAGCGGGACAAGAAGGAGGTGATATTCATGATGAAACAACTAGCACCATTGTTGAAAGCTCTTGATGAAAGCTACGCAAAAGTACCGGCCTTACCTAAAAAATGGACAGATTTATTAGTAAATTACGCTCCATGGTTGGCTTTAATCGGCGGAGTTCTCTTGATCTTCGGCGCATTAAGTTTAATCGGTTTAGGCACATTCCTTTCTCCATTTGCGATGTTGGCAGGCTCAGGTTTTTACGTAATAACCTGGGTTGTAGCAGCAGTATTCTTGTTAGTAGGTGGAGTATTGGAGTTTTTGGCTTTTGCACCGCTTAAAGCTAGGAAAGAAAGAGGCTGGAATTTAATGTTCTATGCTCTTTTACTCAATGCTGTAAGCTCTATCGTAAGGCTTAGCATCTCAGAGGTTGTGACGGCTGTCATAACATTCTTGATTGGTTATTATTTCTTGTATCAAATCAAATCCTATTATAAATAGAGTTGGTTTTATAGATTGGTTTGATAGATTGCTTATTATTTAAGCATATTTTTATATAGTTAAAGGGCTAGAGCATTTTCCCTCAAAAGTGCTAAAATAGCTTTATGAATCCCGTTAGAAAGATTTGTTTCAAGAGTAAGAGTTTTTCTTTAGTTTATAATATAGCTGAAAGGAGGGCTTTCTAACGGGATGAAATTAATCGTTGGACTTGGCAACCCCGGTCTTAAACACGAAAAAACCAGACATAATTTGGGATTTATAATTGTTGATGCTTTTCTAAAAGATTTTTCTTCAGCGCCCGCAGTGCCGTTTGCAACAGAGAAAAAGTTTCAAGCAGAAATTGCCGAAATAAATTGGCAACCCAAAAATAGAAAGGTGGAAAAAGTCATCTTGGCAAAACCCCTAACTTATATGAACGGTTCCGGTTCCGCGGTTTCTTTAATCTCGCAGTTCTATAAAATTAAACCTGAAGAGATTTGGGTAATTCATGATGAAATTGATTTGCCACTTGGCGGAATGAAAATTCGGTTTGGTGGCGCATCGGCGGGGCATAAAGGGGTTGAATCAATCATTGAGCATTTGGGGACGGATAAATTTTGGCGGTTTAGGATTGGAATTGGCGCGCAACATGAAAAAGTGCATGACCGAAAAGTAAAAGCAATTGATAATTATGTGCTAAGCGAATTCTCGGAAGGTGAGAGAGGGAAGGCGAGGGAAATTATCAAAAAGTCGGTAAAAGCAGTTCAGGATGCACTTGAAGAGGGCTTAGAAAAAGCCATGAACAGGTTTAATACTAAGTAAAGGAGGGGTCCTGTCACGGATTTGCTGAGGTCGCTCACGAAAATTTTCTCGCTTCCAGCTCATGCGGCTTCATGAAGAGCCTGAAATTAGGGAGTTCGAATGAAAACAGCGAAAATTTTGTAAGCTCTCCGCAAATTAGAATAAGTTTATATGAAATCGGTACAGCAAATCTTAACAAACTTTAACCCCACCAAGGATAAATATATTTCCCGGGATTTTCAGGCATTCGGGATTTATTTGGCTGAAGAAATGAATGACTATAAAAACAGGGGGATGTGGATTAAGCTGGCTAAAACCAATCACCGCGCGGTTTTGGAAAAGGCATTATCGTTTGTCTCGGACAGCAATGCCGATAATAAAATTGCCTTATTTCTCTGGAAACTCAAGCAGCTCAAAGGAGAAATCGCCGCCAAAGCGACTCAGAAATAATATGCAAGCACACTTTTTCATCATGGGTTTTGTGCAAGGAATTGGTTTTCGCTATTTTGTCAAGTCAAACGCCCGAAGATTAAAGCTTACCGGTTGGGTTAAAAATACCGATGATGGCAGGGTAGAAGCTCTGGTTCAAGGTCCAAAGGAAAAGATTGAAAAACTGATCAAGCTTTGCGAAAAAGGTCCATTTCTTTCGCAAGTAAACTCGGTTCAAGTCCAATGGGAAAAAGAAGTAGAGCGCTTTGGTGACTTCGGAGTAGCGCACTAAACTTCTCCTTGACAAATGCAACTAAGTTGCATATAATCATCAGATATGTTTAAGAAAACACCGGCAAGACTTATGGTTCTAGAATATCTAAATAATTCAGAGTCTCCTGTTGATGCAGGGCAAATCATAAATTACTTAAGAAAAAAACATTTAGAGACCAATAAAGTAACGGTTTACAGAATTTTAGATTTTCTTTTCAAAAACCAAATTATAGAAAGAGTAGAATTTGGAGAAGGGAAATACCGATACGAACTGAAGAAAAATCACCATCATCATTTAATTTGCACCAATTGCGGTAGGGTTCAAGATGTTGAAATAGGCGTTATCGAAAAATTAGAAAAAGAGATTCAAAAAGACAAGAATTTTAGAGTACAGAGCCATTCGTTGGAATTTTTCGGCCTTTGCAGTAATTGTCAGAAATAATTTATGGAAGTAATATTATTATCATTTTTTACCTTTATATCAACCTTTTCGGGAGGGATATTTGCTTTAAAGAATAAAAATAAGCTCCATCTAATCATGAGCTTAACTGCCGGTGTTTTAATGGGCGTTGTTTTTTTTGATATCATGCCGGAGATTTTTTCTTTGTCTAAAGGAAATGGGTTTGATGTGACTCCGGCTCTTGCTTTTGTTGTCATTGGATTCTTGGCAATCCACATTCTAGAAAAGTTTGCTCTCATTCATTCGACTCACGAAGAAGAATATGCATCACATCGGCATCCGACGGTTGGATTAATTAATGCATCGGGGCTTTCCTTCCATAGCTTTTTAGACGGCGTTGGAATCGGTCTTGGATTTCAAGTCAGTCCTCAAGTAGGTTTAATAGTGGCAATGGCTGTTATTGCTCACGACTTTTCGGACGGTTTAAATACGGTAACTTTAATGCTTAGTCATAGGAATAGCTCCAAGAGAGCGTTAATTCTGCTTTTGGTTGATGCGACAACGCCTTTGCTTGGCGCAGCATCGACATTGTTATTCCGAATTCCGAACCAGATTTTAATTTTATATCTTGGCTTTTTTGCCGGATTTCTGCTTTACATCGGAGCCAGCGATCTTTTGCCTGAAGCGCACAGCGAACATAGTTCGTTTAAGATGATTGGCTTAACAATAATTGGAGTTTTGTTTATCTTTTTAGTAACAAGATTTACTTAAAAGGGGCTTGATTCAGGTTTTAGGGCAGGTTACGCTGCGGGTGTTTCAGCTTGATTTTCGGGTTCTGCTTCCGGCAGACTTTTCGCAACTTTCTCTATAAGCCAAAATCCATTCAAGCCCAGCCCTCATGCCAGCATTTTCTTCACGGTCTTCAGCTCCAGATGTTAGTAACCCGGCCTCTTGGAGTCTCCCACGTTTTATGGTTTCCGCCAGAACTCTTATAGCATCAACTGTCACCGCGTAACTAATATTACCCGCACATGTTCTAGGTTCATGCTCAGTAATAGATGAATCTAGAGCCTCTATAACGCCTCTATAATATGGCCATTCGCTACTCGAGCGACGTTGTTCACGTTGTCTTTCGCATTCATCTTTAATATCCCAGCCAAGTCTGCAGCCAAAATCTATCCTGGCAGGTACGCGATTTCTATATAGTAATTTGTAATCCGCTTGCCATTCCGGCGGAAACTGAGCAATATCTATTTGAAGGTCACGGGTTGCGAGGACTACAATTCTGTTAGCGTTTTGCAAAGCATCTATTTGTCTGTCTACCTCAATAGGGATAGTTGCTTCTGCGGCTTTCGTTGCTCCGTCTTGGGCGGATGTTTGTCGTTCTGCTTTCATAATAAATTCAATTATGCGATATTACTACGGGGCGAAACTATTGTCAAGAAGAATTATTTGGCTTTGGCTAGCTCCTGGTCGATGAGGGCTTTGAAAGCAGAGTATGGTTGGGCTCCGACTAAAGAAACTCCATTCACGAAAAACGTTGGTGTTCCGCTGACTCCGGCTGCTTGTCCGTCAGACATATCTTTGCTGGCTTTAGTATCGTCGGTTTTATTATCCAAACAGCTTCTAAAAGTATTGCCATCCATGCCCAAAGATACCGCGGCTTGGGTTAACGTATCGGTATTGTACATGGTAGTATCGGTTTCCGCGGGTTGATTTTTGTAGAGATAACTATAGAAATCCCAGAATTTGTTTTGGTCATTGGCACACTCAGCCGCATCAGCTGCTACCGTTGAAGCCGATCCTAAGAATGGATATTGTCGAAAATAAAATTGCACTTTGCCCGTATCAACGTAATCCTTAAAAAGCTGCGGTTCAGTATTAGTGAAGAATTGTTCGCAAAACGGGCACCTGAAATCGGCAAATTCAATGATAGTTACTTTTGCCTTCGTATTTCCTTTGGCGGGGAAGTGACCGCTTCCGACGTTTACTTTAGCTCCGGGCGCCACCTGAGCCGGTTGCCCGGCGGCTTGTTGCCCTGACGGCACAGCGGCTTGAATTCCTGCTCCAGCCTGATTACTTTCCAAATACTGGACTTTGGTAAATAGCACACCGATTAAGAAAGCGGCGATTACCAATAAAACCACCATGATTTGACTTGAAGATTTTGGTAAAAATCTTTTCCAAGCAATGTTTCTTACTGCGGGAAGTTTTATTTTCACTTCAAACATTGGTATTTTTATGGCTGGAAGAGGGGATTTTTTAGTTGTAGCTCTTTTTGGCATAAAAGGATTGTATTTATTTTAAAAACTCTTGTCAAGAACTAAATTACACTCTTCCAGGATTACTAAACAGAAATTTTATGAAGTTAAAGTATTCCGTTTCGTCTCCTAAGCTTTTTTTATGGAAGAAAATTTCTTTTTGTTCTTGGCGGACACTGTCTTCCAAATTCCGAAAGAAATTGGTAATCCCCAAAGCGTTTTTGCCTAGCATACTTAAGGTATTCATGTTTCACCTCCTTTACAAAATATTACCGCAGTTTGTTTACTAGTGCAGTAAGGCTCATCACAAAAGCTAAGTAATCCAGTTTACAACCGTTGAGAAAACAGCCAAACTATGTTAGTATTGAGCTCATAATGGACACAGATTTATTAAAAAAACTCAATCCATTTTTTGCTCAGTATAAACCCCTTAATTACAAAAAAGGTCAAGTAATCCTTAGGCCGGAAGACAAAATAGAATACATTTATTTTATCGAAAAAGGTTTTGTAAAATTTTATTACATTTCGCCGGAGGGGAAGGAATTAACCTTTTTGATTTATAAACCAGGATACATCTTCCCTTTGCTTTTTACTTTTTTAGGGAATACAACCACCAGATATTACTTTGAGGCCTACACCCCGCTTACTTTAAGAAGGGCGCCAAGAGAAACCTTTACCGAGTTAATCTCGACTAATAATTTTTTGATTTTTTCGCTTGGACAAGAAGTAGTTTTGCGTTGGCAGGAATTATTAAACAGGATGGAGCTTTTAAAGTTAGGTAGCGCTTGCCAAAATGTGGCATACATTATTGACCTTTGCGCGAAGCAGTTTGGCGTTAAAAGCGGACGCGCGATTACTATCGATTTACCCCTGGCGCACAAAGATATTGCCTCAATGGTGGGATTGACTAGGGAAACAGTCAGTCTGGAAATGAAAAAATTGGAACAGTTGGGGCTGATTGAATACAAAAGAGGCAATATCACAGTTAAAGACATTGATATGTTTAGAAAAAAAACTCAGATTTCAGAGAACTACGACTTTACATAAGGCTTCAAGTAGGCAATAATAATTTTGTATGGCAAAAATTGTTCTTTTTGAAGTGGAAGATTGGGAAAAAAGATATATTGAGGGGGCATTAACAGAATATCAGCCTGTTTTGACCGCCGAAAAGCTGGAAGAAGCGACCGTTAGTAAATATCAGGATGCCGAAATTATCTCCACTTTTATCTACTCGACACTGACGAAGGAAATTTTGGATCAGTTGCCAAATTTAAAATTTATTGCCACCCGTTCGATGGGCTTTGACCATATTGACACCGCCGTTTGTAAAGAGAGGGGAATTGTTGTTTCGAATGTCCCGACTTATGGTGCGCATACCGTGGCCGAACATACCTTTGCTTTGATGCTGGTAGTTTCCCGCAAAATTATCCCGTCGGTCGAGCGGGCAAAAAGGGGAGATTTCTCAAGCGTTGGATTAACAGGTTTTGATTTATTCGGTAAAACTTTGGGAGTGATTGGCACCGGACATATTGGTAAAAATGTTTGCGAGTTAGGACTGGCTTTTGGTATGCCGGTTTTGGCGTATTGCCATAGCCAAGATCAAGAACTGATTGCAAAGGGAATTAGATATGTTTCTCTGGAAGAGCTTTTAGCTGGTGCGGACATCGTCACTTTGCATCTTCCGCACAGTCACGACACGGAGCATGTTATCAATTCGCAAAACATCAGTCAATTTAAAAAAGGCGCAATTCTTATTAATACGGCCAGAGGAGTCTTAGTTGAAACAAAGGCGATTCTGGAAGGATTGGAGAAAGGGATTTTGGCCGGAGCAGGTTTGGATGTTTTGGAAGAGGAGAATGCGCTTAAGGAAGAAAGGGAATTTTTGGCTTCTGAGCACATCATAAAAGGCGACATCCAGACAGAGCTTTTGGATCATATTCTTCTAACTCGCGATGACGTGGTGATTACTCCGCATAATGCTTTTAATAGCATCGAAGCCCTCCATCAGATATTGGAGACGTCTTTGGGTAATATCAGAAGCTTTTTAAGTGGAACCCCCGTGAACATGATTGGATAAAATTTGTGTACATCAAAGTTTGAAACTCAATGTAATCTAATTCGTTGACATAATAAAAAGTCTTTGCTATGTTAGTACAGCAAGGAGGTAAGTATGGCAGATTTAGTATTGACAGATCAAAATTTTAAAGCGGAAGTGCTTGAATCGGAAATTCCAGTCTTGGTAGATTTTTGGGCAGAGTGGTGCCATCCCTGTCGGATTGTCGGACCAATCGTTGAAGAATTAGCAACGGAATACGCAGGAAAGCTAAAGGTAGGCAAAGTCAACGTTGACGAGAATCAAGTGGCGAGTAATTACGCAGTAATGAGTATCCCCAGTCTTTTAATTTTTAGAAATGGTCAAGTGGTTAAAACAATGGTAGGGGCGCAAAGTAAAGATAATTTTAAAAGAGAAATTGATAGTGTTTTAAGTTGATGATGCGCTGAGGTCAAAAGATTGTTCCTCGCGTCCTAAAATTTTTAAATATGGATAAATTGTACGATGTAATAATTATTGGTTCGGGTCCAGCCGGTTTAACCGCCGCGATTTATGCCACCCGAGCGGATTCAAAGACGCTGGTAATTGCCGGTGTTAAGTGGGGTGGACAGTTGATGTTAACGACCGAGGTGGAAAATTTTCCCGGTTTTCCGGAAGGAATTCAGGGCCCGGATTTGATGGCGAATATGCGTAAACAAGCGGAAAGATTCGGAGCCGAGTTTATTGATGACGATTTTACTGCCGCCGATTTTAGCTCAAAACCTTTTAAAATTTCCGTCGGGGATAAATCTTACACAGCCAAATCAGTAATACTCGCTACAGGAGCGGACACAAAATGGCTTAATGTTCCAGGAGGAAAAGAAAAAATCGGACGGGGAGTTTCTTCTTGCGCGCCGTGCGACGCGGCCTTCTTTAGAAATAAAAACGTCATCGTGGTAGGCGGCGGGGACTCGGCGATGGAAGAGGCGTTGGTGTTAACAAAATTTGCCACTAGCGTCACAATTGTTCACCGCCGCAATAGTTTTCGGGCTTCGGAGATTATGCAGAAAAGAGTTAAGGATAATCCGAAAATTAAAATTCTTTACAACTCGGAAATCACCGAAATTTTAGGCGAAATGAAAGTTGAGAAAGTTAAAATCAAAAATACGCAAACAGGAAAAGAAACGGAAATGCCGATTGACGGAATTTTTGTGGCCATCGGCCACATGCCAAATACGGCAAACCTCACCGGTATTGACTTAGATGAGGATGGTTTTGTTAAGGTTCATTCTCACTTTTTAACCAACAAAGAAGGGGTTTTTGTGGCCGGAGACGTCCACGATAAAGATTATAAACAGGCGATTACCGCCGCCGGTTTTGGAGCATCAGCCGCTTTAGAGGTGCAAAAATGGCTCTCAGACCAAACTTCGTAAATCCTCAATATTTAGGAATTGTAATCAAGATTACATACACCTCCAATAATTTAGTTTATCCTGTTTATAATGGATGACGAGCAAAAACAATACGGTTATGGAAAAAGGCCGCTTTGGCAGTGGATACTGTTATATATAGTCATCGGCGTGGTGATTTACGGACTTGTTTATTATTTTGTTCTGGCCAAAAATGGAAAAGGATATAATAATACTGCAGTAACTCCGACTTATACCTCTCCCACGACAATACAAACATCACCATCTCAAGCGCCATCGTCAGCGGTTACAATTCAGAAAATCACTGTTACGGGAACAGAATATGCGTTTACACCCTCAACTTTCACGTTGAAAAAAGGACAGCCTGCGGAAATTACCTTTAAAAACGCTGGTGCGTTTCCGCATAATTTAACTATCTCGGCTTTAAATCTCAAAACAAAAACCATTCAGCCGGGAGAAGAAGATTCAATTCGATTTACTCCGGATAAAACCGGCCAATTCAGCTTCACCTGCACCGTCCCCGGCCACGCCGATAAAGGCATGAAAGGTACTCTCTCGGTTCAGTAGTCACCGCGTTGACAATTAAAGATAACTGACTATAATGGCTTAACTATGACTGCAGCAAGACCGGAATCATTTAGCGCTTGGGTAGAAGAGCATCCTGGGTCATTGTTAAACTTGGTAGACTCAATCAATGATAGTTTTGGCGCGGCTCTTCCCGGCAACACACCGATTAGAGAAATTTTTGGGGAGGAGCCAAATGATAATGGAGGGCGTCCGGTAGTGATTTTACTTGGAGAAGGGTGGCAAAAAGTTGACGCCACAATTAATCAACGGGGAAGGATATGTGTATATGGACATAAGTTGCTTCAGCTGGCGGAAATAAAAACAATAGATGATTTACTCACCGCTTGTGCTGCTGGGAAAATAGCGGCTGCTTCAGGTTTGGGCTATGCGGCCCAAGCTTTTTTCGCCGGATCGTTTAGAAGAAAAGAAGCTTAGCTGCACATTCTTTATAAGTAGTATAATATTTTTGTGAGGATAAAATCTGTCCACCCGGATCTTAATAAAATTAAACTATTTCTCCGAACGCACTCCGTTCCGTTATCAATATTGCTTGCTTTAACAATTATTTTGATAGTTATTTTGCTCATTCTTGGCATTACAATCACCCGGCAAAATTCAACCAATTCCAAACTTACGAATCAATTAAAAGTAACAGCGGCAAAGCTCAACGACTTACAAAATCAGGACCAATATAAAATTAATCAGGGTTTAAAAAAGAATATTGACAACATCCAAGCTTCATATAAATCTTCTCTGGGGCTATATCAAAGGATCCTCGACTTAAAGGCGCAAAAACAGGACACCGGCGATTTAGATAAACAGTTTGCCCAAAGTCTCGATTATCTTTCACAACTCAACTATGCTTCCGGTTCAGCCAGCTTAGCGACATTATCATTAGATATTAAAAAGCAGGAAGATGCTTTAGCGGTTGCTCAAATTCAAGTTTCAGCGCCACAAAACGTTGCGCAAAGTAACACTCCTCCGGGCAGCGGATTTTCGGTCCAGTCGGTCACAACCGACGCCGGCAGTTTTACAGTATATATAGTTGCCGGGGATTTAAATTCAACTAAGGTAATTGTTGATACGGCTTCAAGCGGCGATTGTAGTAATAATTGTCCGGTGCTTCCCTTATCTGATTATGTGGCAAGAAGCGGCGCGTTTGCCGGCATCAACGGCAGTTTTTTCTGTCCGGCCGATTATCCAACTTGTGCCGGAAAAACCGGTTCGTTTGACCTTTTAGTAATGAATAAAAACAAAGTTTATTTCAATGCCGCCAATAATGTTTACAGTACCAATCCGGCAGTAATTTTTTATGGGAGCAGCGCGCGCTTTGTCGGACAGGCCTTGGAGTGGGGCAGAGACACGGGTGTTGACGCGGTTTTATCCAACTATCCGCTATTAGTTTCGGGTGGAAACGTGGTTTATGGTGGCGGTGGAGATGCAAAATTTGAACAAAAAGGCGCCAGGGGTTTCGTTGCCAACAAAGGCAGTACGGCTTACATCGGTGACGTTTTAAACGCGACTATGGCAGATAGTGCCAAAGTCTTAAAAGCCCTGGGTATGGATAACGCCATGAATTTAGATGAAGGTGGTTCAACTGCACTTTGGTCGGGTGGATATAAATTAGGGCCGGGCAGAAATATTCCCAACGCGATTTTGTTCACCCACAAATAATTTTCAGTTAACTTTAAGTTTTTAGGTGGTATAATCTGATTTATGAATGTTAAGGATAAGGTGGCGATTGTTACGGGTGCTTCTTCGGGAATTGGACTGGCAACTGCAAAGCTTCTATCAAAAAACGGCGCGAAAGTGGTGCTGGCGGCGCGTTCACTTTCTAAACTGCAAAAACTTTCCAAAGAACTTCCCGACTCATTAGCTATTCAAGTTGACATGACCGACGAGAGACAAATTAAAAACCTTGTTCAAAAAACATTACAACATTTTGGCAGAGTCGATATTCTAATCAATAATGCCGGCAGGGGATACGATGCTTCAATTGAGGAAACAAATCCAGATACTTTCCGCGAGCTGTTCAATTTAGATGTCGTCGGACCGCTTGTCGCGATGCAGGAGGTAATTCCGGTAATGCAAAAACAGGGCGGGGGTTCAATCATCAACATTTCTTCTGCCACCGCTTTAATGGTTCTTCCAAACATGGCCGCTTATTCTTCATTAAAGCGCGCTTTGGCCGGCATTTCTTTAACCGCCCGCGAAGAGCTCAAGCAGGACAACATTAACGTTGGCGTGGTTTATCCATATATCACTTTGACGGATTTTGAAAAGAATACACTCAAAGCTCGTCAACAAGAGGAGCAGGACTGGAATTCTGACGACCCAGATTTTAAACCCCCGGACACAGCCGAGTACGTGGCCGAAAAAATCTTGGAAGGAATAAAAAGCGAAACAGTGGAAATCTTCGTCCACGATTGGATGAAAAAAGTATAAGCAATTCCTGCTACTATTTATATATGCCCAAAAGACACAGGTCCCTTCACAAACACGTCCACCACATTGATAAGAAATTAAAGTTTCGGTTGCGTCTCTATTCAATTATTTCCCTTGTTATGTTGGGAGTTGTTTTATACGAGATTTTTATAAAGACTCTTCCGTTAGAATTTGCGGTAGTGGGAATCTTCATTGGATTATTCGGCGGAATAATCAGTGCCAGAATGTACCATTTATCGTGGAATCACGATGCCAAGAAAATAGTTTCCAGATTAGATGTAGTTGGAATAATTATTTTAGTTTTTTATATTGCCTTTGTAATTGCGCGAAGCAAATTAATCGGATATTTTGTGGTGGCGCCGATGGTTGGGGCAGTAGGCTTTTCAATCACCGCCGGAATAATGATGGGAAGAGTAATTGGAACACGCAATGCCATTATGGAAATTCTCAAAGAGCGGGAAATAATCTAACCCTGTTGACTTTAATCTTTCCGCAGTAATATAATCGTCGCATGATAGATAGAATATTGGGAAGAAGAGGTAGGCAACAAGATCAAGAAGCCGCGTTGCCAGTATTGAGGCTAACTTTAGAGGAGTGCGATGCAGCGGCAATTTTAGGAGCGCATCATGGAAGAATGCGAGCGGATTTGTTAGGTCCTGCTACTGAAGGATTAGTAACAAAAGGTTTAGCAATTATGATTCCAGCGACTGTCGAGCTTACCGATCGCGGTGCGGGTTTTCTTAGAGGAAAATATCCCAATCATGAAATAGTATTTCCTGAGCCGTCAGTTCCCGGCGGGAAATAATCCAGCCCCGTTTTTCATCGCATAATTGATTCTAGATAGCGTTTGTGTTATATTGCCGCTTATGATAGAAGCGCAGACAGTCTCTGATGACAAAATAGCTTGGGCAGTAGGAATTTTAGAAAAGCCGCAGCGCAGAATTTTAGATAGAGCACTGGCTACTAGAGCGAATGAAGTTTTGGGTGATTTACGGGATGAATATCCTTTAGCTTCACTTTTTGTCCCATGGACACCATATGCTCTTAAAGATTTTCTAAGCCCAGAGCAATATGAATTAAGTCGGCAGAGAAGATTGACTTGGGACGATGTTGATTTTCCGCAACCACCACAAGAGTGGACAGAATTTATGGCTTCATTAACAAAGGAGCAATTAGACAGTTTCTGTACATATGGTTATAGAGCAGTGTGGAATGGGATAAGAACAATGAGGGGCATGAGAAGACTAACGGAATCAAAAAGAAAAATCCCAATGATTGGTTCGACAATAAAACCTTTCCTTTACTTAGCTTTTAAAGCGCATGACAATCCAGGAAATCTGACTTTGGGTTTATAATTCAAGAATTTAGCCGGGGAATAATCCAGCCCCGATTGACTTTATTTAATCTTGTAGTATAATTTCCGTTATGTCAGAAACAGATTCAACTGGTAGAAATGATGGTTCACAAACCGGGCAAGCGGGACTATCCCAAGAAGAAAGAAGAAAAAGATTTACGTATGCCTTAGATGTAATCATGGATTTTAGGCGTATGAATGGAGCTGATTTAGCGAGAGCTTTACATAGATCTCCAAATACTATTGCTCGTTGGAAAAAGGGTTTAACTCGTCCCAATGTCGATGATATAAGTTCTCTGTGTGAAGTCTTGGGAGTAATACCTGAGTTATTTGTTTCTCCTCCGTCTGTTCCTAGCTATCCTATTGAAGAGTATAGACGAAGAAGAGTACCAAGCGAACCGATCGGGAAATAATTTAGCCCCAGCTGTGTTATTATAAGGTTAAGGAAACAAAATATATTATTATGACTCAAGACGGCGGTGGAATAGATAGGCCAACTACTTTTAGCCCTCTTCTTTCGGAACATGTTGCGTCTTCGGGTGATTATGTTGCGAAACTGGACAGAAGCCCATTTAGAGGAAGTAGAATTTTAAGAAAGGCAGCTCCCTATATTGAATCAGGACAATTCGCTGAAGGCGTAGATACAATTTCAGCAGAGTTGGCAAGACGTGGAATAGGATTTGAGTATGTTCCTCGTGGAACAAGTAGCAGGGGGACTAGAGTCGAACCAAATGGTCGGGAAGTGATGATTTTAACCGATGACTTTAAAAGATCACCTCCTGCAAAAGCACTTCACTCGTTACTGCATAGAAATGCGAGTTTAATCTTACAAAGAGATAAATTATGGAACGATCCTCACTACATGAAAGTGCTTTTGGAAATGGACGTCGCTTATGCGGAATCTGCAAGACTTGGAGCAACTAGAATTGCAGATCCTGTAGAAAGGTCACGGACTCAAGGTATAGCAAGCGATATAGAGGTTGAGGCAAACATGAAAATTCTAGCTAAAGAGAGACAGATTGCTCTTGAGCCCCGACGGGGTAAGGTTTAATTTAAACTTCGATTCCCCTTGACACTTATTTGAACCTGTGTTAATATCACATATACGTGAATGAATCCCGATTAACTTCGGGAGGAATTTATTTTATGATGACACTAAGAAAATTAACTTTTTCAACCGCCTAAGCGGTATTCCTGTGTCTTCTAAGTAAATTCCTCCAGACATTTCACTAGTACTTTTAATAATTTGGACTCAAACGGATATGGGCCGTTAGTTCAGCTGGTAGAACACTTCATTTGCAATGAAGAGGTAGGGAGTTCGAGTCTCCCACGGTCCACCAAACTGAACTTGGTTTAGAAACTCGTTGTTTAGCAAGTAGCGCTTGTCACATGCGTGACCGCTACTTGCTAGATAATAATGAGTTGGCTCTTTGAAAAGTGAAGAGAAGATTTTTAATCTACTTATAATGCCGATAATGGATGCCTAGGAGGCTTTGACCGAGGAAGGACGCAGACGGCGGCGATACTCATTGGGGAGGTGCCATCAACCTTTGATCCAGTGGTGTCCG
>DATKGX010000029.1:0-2958 GCA_035510555.1 Patescibacteria group bacterium
CATATCTTTTAATTCACATGCGCAAAGCGGAGTTTGTCCTAACAGCTTACCATTGATATAAACTTTGGCTACCGGTGTGGAGGTAACTTGCAAAGCGCCCTTACCTTTATTTTGTGATAAAAATAGTAGAACGGCGGCAAAGATCAAAACTACTATTACAAACGGCGCCAGAATATAAAAAACTTTTCTCATGAGTATTGTATTGTTAATTATAGCGTAAAAGGAAATATAAAAAAACCGCCCGATTGACCAGAGCATAAGTATTCGCATGAGAAAGATAACCAAGATATGACTGAATCGTTTGGTTTAAGGAATATTTTGAAATCCCCCCACTTTCGTAAGCTTGAATTTTTAACTGTATTTTCTTAAACATTCTCCTCTTTGTTTTAGTCCTTGGCAAAATATAATGAGGTAAAATAATATAACCCAAAAAATCAATTCCCCAAGTTAGTTTCCGTACAAAAATCTTTTGCGGATGAAATTCTAGCCTAAGCTCAACTTTTAGAAATTCCACCAGTATACTGGTATACCTGTCTAAAATAGCCTTATCTGAACTTAAGATAACAAAATCATCGGCGTAACGTAGATAATACTTTATCTTAAGCTCATGTTTCATAAACTGATCTAATTTATTCATATAAATATTGGCAAAAATTTGGGAAGTTAAATTACCAAGTGGGATTCCTCTACCGTTACCCAACTCCGAACTAAAACTATTTATGATTTCTGTTAAAAGCCAAAGAATATCTTTATCTTGTATTTTGGAAATTAATAAAGAAAGTAGAATCTGATGGTCAACGCTGGCAAAAAATTGCTTAACATCGCATTTTAAGGCAAAACAATCCCCGGAATAATTTTTGGAAACTTTCCTTGCAAATTGATAAAGCCTTTTTACTCCTTTATGGGTTCCCTTACTAACACGGCAGGAATATGAATCATAGACAAAAGTCTTGTTAAAAATCTCATAAAGATATTTATATAAAAGGTGGTGGACGATTCTGTCTGAGACGCAAGCTTTATGAATATGACGCCTCTTCGGATCATTTACGTAAAAATCTTCGTATTTTCCATGTTGATATGTTTTATTTCTAAGACTTGAGTATAAATTGAATAAGTTATCTTCTAAATGTCTTTCAAAAACTTGCAAATCTAATCTCTTCTTCTTACCCTTTTTAAATTCATAATAGGCTTGAAAAAGGTTTTCGATTGTTATAAGATTTTCGTAAGTCATATGAATACTCCCATTAAACCTATTCACACACACACACACACACACACACACACCGATAGTAACTTGGACATCCCGATTTTCACTAAAACTTACGAGTTTTACAAAAAGTTAAGCTTTATTATCCCTTCTTTTCCCAAAACTAAACGTTATACCTTAGGCCAAAAATTAGACAACACGACCTTAGACATTATGGAATTATTGTTTGCCATTCCTGTTTGCACCAATAAAACAATCGTTTTGCAAAAGATAAGCGTTAAAGTTGACCTTCTAAAAATACTCCTGCGCCTTGCAAAAGATAGCCAATCAATGAACGAAAAAAATTATCTTGATTTACAAACAATACTTCGGGAAATTGGCAAAATGCTTGGCGGATGGATAAAATCAACCAAACAAAATACCATCTAATCTTCTTATTACCAAACAGTATCAAAGGAGCCGCAAAGAGATTGTCATTGCGATTAGTCGGATTCCAGTTGTTGACATTAAGACCATTGTCCGCATTGAAGTTACCGACATTGGCAACGTTCGAATCAACTCCTAATTTCAATATTTCTCCGTTACAAACCCCACCGAAGATTCAATCATGAATTCTTCTGTATTTTATTCGTCCTAAGCAAAGCTAAGGAACAAAAGAGAAATATCCGTAGTGTCTAGTAATTTCTTTTCTTAAGTATTCTCCCTCATGTCTAAACATAAGGGACTCAAACTGTAAAAGAATCTAGAAATAGGCGGTACGAAGCAAATAGCAATCGGACTCATTGCGCTATTGACTTAAGTATATCAAAAAAAATCGAAGACCCAAAATAAAAATATCCAAAAGAATCAAGAAGCCAATTATTTAGTTCCGGAAACCGGCACTACCAAAGGAGCCGCAAAGAGATTGCCACCGCGACCAGCCGGACCCCAGCAGTCGACATCAAGACCATCGTCCGCACCGAAGCTACCGACATCGGCAACGCCCGAACCAACCTGTGTTTGCGTTCTAGTATAATTGTATCCATGCTCTGATCCGAACAAACGTCTGCCTGTTTGTTTAAAGTGAGTAAAAGCAAGCTCCGCATAATCAGGTGCTTCTCCTAAAATTGCCATAACGCCAGGAACTCTTTGTTGTAATTCTTGATTATATCTTGCAACCATTTCAAGCTGTTGTTCTAGCGTCTTGTTATTACTTTCGGGAAGAAATGGTTTATCGGGATTAAAAGCAACCGCAGATCCTCTTGAAGGTACAGCTTCAAAATCTGGATAATCCTTATGCCATGTTGACCAAAAAGGATTTCTTGCTTTTCTTAAAGCAGCTAATGACTGTCTGGTTAAATTATAATCCGGGAGTAAACCTTCTTTTCTCAAACCTTCTAATTGCTCTTGGGTAAATGGAGTTATCTCAACTTTTGGAGCTTCAGGAGCAACAATTACTTTAGATAAAGGAATGTCCTGCATGTCTGGATGTCTTTGCCTGAACACATCATGCGCACCTGAAATGATCTTGGCTAAATCTTTATCGCCAAGCCTTCTTAATTCCTTTTCAGAATAATTCATTGCCATATGAAAATGGATGTTATCATACTATAAGGTTCGTGTCAATGGTTGAGTTTTTGGAGGGTTAGTAATCCATGCCGCCGGGCATTCCACCACCTGGCATCTGAGGTTTTTCTTCCGGAATATCGGTTACCAACGCTTCTGTAGTTAAAACCATCATCGCAACGCTGACGGCGTTTTGCACAGCCGAA
>DATKGX010000030.1:0-38597 GCA_035510555.1 Patescibacteria group bacterium
CCAAGCCATAATTTTTGACAAAACCGGCACGATTACTTTAGGCAAACCGAAAGTTTCTCAGTTTTTGAATTTGAGCAAAAGCTATTCCGACAAAGAGATTTGGGCTATTGCCGAAAGTATTGAAAGGAACTCTTTGCACCCACTGGCCAAAGCAGTGGTTACTTTTGCTAAGGAGAATAAAGCGCCGGTTTTACACGCGGAAAAAATTGAGGAAAAAATCGGCTCGGGCATTTCCGGTGTTTTGAACAAAAAAAATTACACACTGTCTAAACTTCCGAGCAGTGATGGGATGATGATTGGGGTTTTTGCAGAGAATGCACATTTGGCCACTTTCGTGTTTGAAGACGAAATTAAACAGGAATCCAAAAATATTATTAAGGATTTAAAACGCCGCGGTTTTCAGTTATTTATTTTTACCGGCGACAAACAGGCAGCCGCCGAAAAAGTGGTTGCTGATTTGGGCGGCGATATTGTGATTAAAGCCGAGGCCAAACCCGAAGATAAACAGCAAGGCATTGCCGATTTAAAGAAGCAGGGTATTGTGACGGCGATGGTCGGTGACGGCATTAATGACGCTCCGGCACTAGCTTTAGCTGATGTCGGTATGGTTTTTAGTAATGAGGAACAAACAGCCGCTAGTGAGGCCGCAGACATGGTATTTTTGGGCGGCAATTTTTCTCTGGTCATTGACGGCTTAAATATCGCTAAACGGACCATCAGAATTGCTAAACAAAGCATTTTCGTGGGGATTGGCATTAGTATTTTGGGAATGATTGTAGCTTCGCTTGGTTTTATTCCCCCAATTGGCGGCGCATTTTTACAAGAAGCAATTGATGTAGCAGTTATCATCAACGCCCTCCGCGCCAGCCGGTAAAAGCTTTATTCTATACCCGGAACAAACCTTTTTAATAAAGTTCCAATCGCTCTAAGAGTTTTTGGAACTACTGAGGCCTTCTTCACGACAGAATGAACTTCTGGTCTTTTTGTCTGAGCTAAAAGTTCTCTGGCATTATCAAGATGCATTTTCTCTAACGCCCCTGATGCCATAGGGCCACTGCTTGTCTCAAGAGCCAAATTCTGTCTTACATCTCTTACTTGTCCTGCTTTAAATATTTCATTTGCTGCAGTATCTGCTAAAACTTCATCGCTTATTACCGATGGCTTTTCTTGTTTAGGAGAATCACTATCCTGCTCTACAGTTTGGTGGCCATCTTCTGCGACTCGCGGAATCTCGGTTGTCCGAGCATCAACATCCTTAGTTTCTGCCATAAGTCAATCGTAATAAAACCAATTTCAAGTGTCAAACTTTTATTGCGGAACAGCTGGGTCTGGAACCCAAGTATCCTATAAGCTCCGTGAGTAGTATTGTATCAAATCCGTAGATTTTCATTTTGAGGTTGATTAAACAGTAACGCCCAAGATTTGCTTTTCAGTTATTCCCGCTGCTTCTAATTTACTATTAAGTTCTTTTACCTGATCTGCAAGGCGTTTATTTTGCTCTCTTAACTGCTTCATCTCTCTTTGGAGCCTTTTCATTTCCCTTTCTCTTTTTGCGCTTTGTTCACTAGCTTTATCTGTATCTTTAAACATTTTTTCGAATGCTTCCTGAATCTGTTGTTTCGATTCATCTGAAATTCCGGTTAAGCCCTCTAGTCTCATCAGTTCCTCTGCTTGTTGTTGAGGGGTTTGAGACGTTGCTTCAGGAGCATTAAGAGCTCCTAGTTCATCTGCTTCTTCGTCTGTGATTGTCCCATCAAGTGCTTTTTGTTCTAAATCAGCACGGTGTTGCGCCGGATCAGCTTTTAGTTCGCGAAGTGCCTTAATTTCTTCTGCGGTAGCAGTTCCAGCTTTTACTTTATCTTCTAATGCTTGAGTTTGCGCTGTTTTGTCTGCATTTTCAGGGGCTGCCGCTGCCGTAGTCGCTTCTGTTGAAGCAAGGGGTTTGGCCTCTGCAGCTACTGGTTCTCTGTCGGGTTTTTCAGTTGTTGGAGCTGTTGACTCTGCTGCGGTTGAGTCAGCTGCTGCTGCTTCAATCGGCGCAGCTCCTGATGGCGTCATAGCGGAAGCATCTGGCATAGCGGCTGGTAAAGAGCCGTCAAGCTTTACATCAGCAATATCTTTTATGCCGGCCCCTGGGTCGACGTCAAGTTTGGCATCTAGGCCTTTGGTAAAATCGCCAATGTCCGGACCTAAGACTCTAGGACCGTTAAAGGCAGCTTGTATTTCTCCTCCTAATTTAGGGCCAGTGACCTCAACGGATTTAAGAGCTCCACCCACTGCTCCGCCCTCAGCAATTGCTTGCATTCCTCCTGTTAGCCCTCCAATATCTGGACTGCTTATTGCCATATTTTATTCCTTCGCTACTTTTAAAGCAGAATCAATGTCCCTTTGTTTTATATATGCACGCATTTTGTTAATTTTGGCTAAATCATTTTTTTCTGATTGGTAAGTATTCATCTGGGCTTTTAACTCATTAAAAAGAACATTTTTAGCTACAAAATCCATAATTTTTATATAAGCGTCTTCGGCTGATTCAAATGGTTCAATTCTCAAAAATGCATTGGCATATTCCTTGGCTGTTAAGGCATCAAGACTTTTGTCTTTTAATCCAGCAATCAGTTTTTTTAAAAACAAATATTCTAACTGGTGCGTTAGCGCTGCGAGATCATCCACAACAAAAGTATATACATAGAGGACTAATTAAATCAAATGGGGATTAAGTAATTGGCGGAGCAACTTGGTCTGGAACCCAATTATCCCATAAGCTCCGTGAGCAATATTGTATAAAATCCCCCAAATAAATTATCTCTATTATGCGAAGTTGGAACGTTCAATGCTAGTTTGTGAATTTAATTGTTGAAATGATATTTTGAATATATTCTCTTGCTAAGGTTTCTCTATTTTTGTCAATCGCAAATCCTATTTCTAAATATGCCGCATCATATCCTTTTAATGTAAAACCTGATATATATAACCACACTGTTGTTTGATTATTCGAAGTAGATTGTTGAATTAATGCATCATGACCGTCAATCTTAAGCGTATTTCTGGAAATGTCAGTTTCTCCATTGGCTATAGCAGGATTGGCAACTTTTTCGGTGGTATTACCTATTCCTGCTAACCCTCTCACGCTGGATTCAGTAATTAGATCAACTAGCTTATCTGGCGAAGTATAATTACTGGAACCTCCATCGCCATTAGAAGAATTTTTCCAATCAACAGGAAATTTAATTGAATATTTAATAGGATACGTTGTAAGAGAATATGTATTCCAATTTGATGTATCCATCTTAAAGTTATTTTGTGAAATTGGATAAGCAAGGAATGGAGCAGTTGTTGGCGTTGGAGTAAGATTTACAGGTTTATTAACATTGATGACAATAGGGGATATATTGGTTTTCTCTTGATATTTCATTCCAATATAAAAACCCACAAACGGAAGCAAAACAAACAGAATCATTGCTAGAATTTTTGATAAAGGAGTTACCGTAGTCAACCATTTAGGCAATTTATTAGCTCCTTCTGGAACTGAATTTAATTCTTCCACGATTAAATCATCTCATAACTACAGTGAATGTCAATTCTGAGGTTGATTTACTGAGAGAACAAGATTCGAACGAACATAGTTCAAAAATGTGGCTAAAATTGGCTCTTTTCGCAAAAGCTTAGAACCAAGCGCATTTACCTTTGGGTCTTTTTCAGCGTTTTTCAACATTACAGGCTATATTTAGGATACTTGTGCTTTTATGCGATTTTTTGGCAAGCCACAGCAAGCTAATCGAGGATAGTGGAGGGGACTTGGAGCAACCGAAGGGTTCATGCGGAGAGGGCGAGATTCGAACTCGCGAAAAGCAAAAAACTTTTAGCGGTTTTCAAGACCGCCGCACTAGTCCACTATGCGACCTCTCCAAAACTAGCGTATAGATTATAGCTTATGGTTCATGGCCTGTCTATTTGCTATGTGCTATTTGCTATTTTGCCTTAATCTTGACTTCAGTTTTTCAATCCTTTACAGTAGAACTATGCCTCAAGAAGAAACAGAAAATAATGCCATGACCGAAAAACAACCGCTTGAATGGAGCGCTCCGGGAAGGCCGTTTAAAAAGCGCTCCAAACAATTCTACCTAACCGCCCTTTTAATTATGCTTTTGGTGGAAGTAATCCTCTTTTTATTTTCCCAATATCTTTTGATGGTGGTGGTTATTTCTTTGGTTTTTGTCGCCTTTGTCTTAGCCAGTGTCCCTCCGAAAGATTTTCATTATCGCATCAGCGGTGAAGGCATTATGATAGAAGACGGTTTTTTTATCTGGCGCGAGCTGTACGATTTCTATTTTAAAAATCGGGATGGCGTTAAGACTCTGCATTTAGGAACTCACGCTTTTTTACCGGGAGAGCTAATCGTTACTCTAGGAGATATGGATGAAGAAAAAGTAAAAAACGCGCTTCTTCCTTATCTTCCCTACCGGGAATATGTTAAACCGACTTTTGTCGAAAAATCAGCCGACTGGCTAAGCAAAAACTTCCCCCTCGAAAACAAATAAATTTCATATGAAGCCATTTTGATGTTATAATAGCCATGTAGTTTTGGTGAGGAGGGGTCGCATAGTGGCCTAGTGCGTTCGCTTGGAAAGCGGATGTTGTCGTAAGATAACCGCGGGTTCAAATCCCGCCCCCTCCGCCACGGTTAATAGCCAGAGGCTAAAAGTTGTCTGGCCTGACCCCAGACTTTTTTATCCGCCGGATAAGTCAACCTTTTTTCAACTTCAGCTTCTGGAAGCCATTCCACATTTTCCATTTCCTGGTCATGTTTTGTAATATCGCCGGAAACAAATTCCATTAAAAAGTAATAAACGGTTTTGTGTATTTTTTCTCCCTCGAAAAAATACCAGTAATCTACCGGTGTTAATAACTTAATAATTTTACCTTTGACTCCGGTTTCCTCCTCAACCTCTCTTAGGGCGGTGTCCTCTTTTTGCTCCCCTTCAACATGGTCGCCAATTAAACCTTTAGGAAACACCCAACCATGATGCTGCGAGTGCTGACAAACTAAAATTAAATTTTGTCCGCCTTGCTTTTGGAAAACTACTCCGCCGGCGGAAAATTGCATTTTCATTTTATGCTTCAACTTTTGAAAAAAGATAACTCCCAATAGCTAAAACTATAATGCAAATTATAGCAAGAACTGTAAAATCTGTCATAAGTCCGAAATGCGTAACGCCGGTTAAGCTTCCCCTGACTGCATCAACGCCATAGGCGAGAGGATTGAAATAAGCGATTACCGATAAAAAACTGACAACACCGGTTAAAGGGAAAAGCGCGCCGGATAAGAAAAATACCGGCTGGACAACAAAATTCATAATTAACTGAAAGCCTTGCATGTCTTCCAAAATGGAGGCAATCGAAATTCCCAAAGCAGTAAAGAAAAGGGCAATTAAAAACATCGCGACAAGCGCTAAGGGAATCATTAAGACATTTTGCACTCGAAAACCAACAATCATGGTTAAGATTAAAACGAAAAAGCCTTGGATAAAAGCCACTGTCGCTCCACCCAAAGTTTTTCCAAACATAATTTCAAAGCGTGAAATTGGCGCGACCAGTGTCTCTTTTAAAAAACCAAATTGCCGGTCCCAAATAACCTGAATGCCGGCAAATACGCCGGTAAAAAGAATGCCCATGCAGACAACTCCGGGTCCTAGAAACTGAAAATAGTTGCCTTGTCCGGCTTTTTGAAAAACCGGCCCCAGTCCAAAACCCAAAGCCACTAGAAATAATAAGGGTTGTCCCAAAGACCCAACCAGTCTTGCCCGAGACCGAAAATACCTGATTAATTCCCTTTTCCACAGAATATAAATAGCACTCATTTTATCTACCTCTCCATCTCATCGCATGGCCTCTTAACTTATCTACCCCGCTGGCTTCTTCATCACGAATAGCTGTTCCGGTTAATTTAAGAAAAGCTTTTTCTAAAGATTTTGTTTGGGTCTGTTCCATTAATTTTGCCGCCGTTCCGGTCTCAATGATTTTGCCGTGATCCATAATGGCAATTCTGTGGGCGATTTGTTCCGCCTCTTCCATATAATGAGTGGTAAAAAAGACCGTAATTTGCGTTTCTTTGTTTAAATTTTGTAAATATTCCCAAATTTTATTTCTGGTTTGCGGATCAAGTCCTTGAGTCGGTTCGTCCAAAAATAGAATTTCGGGCTGATGCAAAAGTCCGCGGGCAATTTCTAAGCGTCTTTTCATGCCGCCGGAAAAAGTTTTGACCAAATCGTTCTTACGGTCCCAAAGCTCAACGAAATTAAGAAATTTCTCAATTCTTCCTTTAATCTCTCTCCCGGGAACCTTATAGAGTACGGCGTGGAATTCCATGTTTTCCATGGCAGTTAATTCATCATCCAGGCTTGGATCCTGAAAGACAATGCCGAAGCTTTTGCGGGCTTTTTCGGGATGCGCAATCGTATCTATTCCATTCAATCTGATCGTTCCGGCAGTTGGCTTTAAAAGCGTGGTGAGCATTTTAATCGTGGTGGTTTTACCTGCGCCATTCGGGCCCAAAAAAGCAAAAATTTCACCCTTCTTAACATTGAAGGAAACGTTGTTAACGGCGGTAAAGTTACCGAAAGTTTTGGTTAGATTTTGCGCGCTGATGATATCGTCCATTTTTCTATTATGACAGAATTTGTGTGGCGGAGGAGACAGGATTTGAACCTGTGTGAGTCTTACGACTCGCTCGGTTTTCGAAACCGGCCAAATAAGCCACTCTTGCACTCCTCCAGTTTACATTGAGCCCGTCGAAATGCGTCCTCGGGGAGAGTCGAACTCCCAACCTCAACGTCCGCAACGTCGCGCTCTATCCATTGAGCTACGAGGACCTAAGCGTATTTTACTTCACTTTTTGCTTTTTAACAAACTTGACATCATTTACAAAATAATCCAAACTAATATTGACGTGAAATTTACTGTCCGACTATTTTTTGTTTGTCTTATTCTTATCTCCGCTTTTCTAATAGTTAAGCCTGCTGCTTTTGCCCAAAGTTTAGCTCTACAAACCACAACCCAGACTCAGCCATATTTGGCGCCAGCCACTAATCCCGGCGTGCCGAATAATTTACATACTTTTTCGCAAAGCTTAATGCTGGAAATTATGTCTTCTTTAACCTGTAATCTCTCCGGTAAGGATTTACTCAGTAAAGATGGCCGTTGTCTTGGCTATGACGCAACAACCGGGAAATTAGGTTATGTGCAAAATAACGGTGGGGCGTTAGGCGCAATGAGTGGCATGATTGCTATTTTATATACACCGCCCTTGCATACTGCTGATTTTATCGCTTACATGGGACAAAATTTCGGGCTGGCCAAACCAAGTTACGCCCAAGTGACCGGAATTGGCTTTGAAGGCTTGACGCCTTTATTAAATGCTTGGGTGGTTTTCCGAAACGTGGTTTATCTCTTATTTGTGTTTATTTTTATCCTGATTGGTTTGGCGATTATGCTTCGGGTAAGAATTGACCCAAGAACAGTCATGACTATCCAAAACCAGATTCCCAAAATTATTATTTCGCTTATTTTAGTCACCTTTTCGTTTGCCATCGCCGGATTTTTAATTGATTTAATGTGGGTCAGTATTTATGTCGTCATTAACTTAATGAGTCAAGCTGATCCTAATATCACAGCTAGCGCGGTCGGAACCGCCATTTACCACCCAGCTCCGCAATTTGCCAACGATGTCCTAAATGATACAAAAGCCGCTATCTCGCTTGGCGGTATTCACAGCATCGCTGTTAATGGTGCTTCCTCAATCGCCCAAATTGTCCGCGACTTTATCCGGCCTGAATCTCTTCCCCCGGCAGTAACTGCTGCTCCAAATAGTGGAGGGAATGGCTTTCTGGGCACAGGCCTTGATATTCCCGGATTCATCGGTGGAGTGATAGGGGCAATCGGAGACACTATTGGGTCTATTGTTAGCTCTGTAATTTCCTGGGTGGTGGGAATTCTGGCCTATTTAATTTTAATCATTGCGCTACTTTGGGCACTTATACGCCTCTGGTTCGCACTACTTAAAGCTTACATTTCCATTTTGATTGATGTTATTTTTGCGCCATTTTGGATTATCTCAGGCTTAATTCCGGGAACGCAAAGCGCAGGTTTTAGCGCCTGGATTCGCGATATATCCGGGAATTTAGCCGCTTTTCCGGCGGCGATTATGATGTTTTTACTGGCCAAGCTTTTCTCCGACAGTTTTATTTCCGGAGCCGGAACTTCGGGAATCGGTAGTACAGTTAGTAATACAACCAGCGGCACTGCTTTTATTCCGCCGCTTTTGGGCTCGAATGCTTCGAATTATATTGCCAGCTTAATTGCGGTTGGCGTAATTTTGGCTACTCCGGGGATTGTGGACATGACCAAAAAAGCCTTCAAAGCCCCCAAGCTCGACCTCGGCCCAATGGCCCAAGGCATTGGAGCAGCTGTTGGCATAGGGACTAGAACAGGAAAGACTATGATGTCTATCAGACAAGAATCTAAGCAACCAACTGTAATAGGATACGGAGAAACCACTGGACAAGCTATATTCGGTAAGCGATCAGTGGCTGAAGTTGTACGAGGTCGAATTGGTCTTGGCAAAGCCCCAGTTATACAAGCCGGGAAATAATCTAATTTAACCTTTTAAATCTTTAGGCATTATGCCATTTAAGAATTCCATTGCAAAACCCGGACCAAAAACCTCAATCATAATTCTTAATTGATAAACGAAAAGTGACATACGGTCTGAACCGGTTTCCTTCCTTAACCGATCCAATTGTGTCATGTTCTTCTCCGCTCCCACCAAATCTCCAGCAGCCAAACTATCTCTAATCGCTTTTGCTTGCGACATTGCTGTTAAAAAAACCATTCTCTCTTCTGCATCCATCGAGATAAACTCGTTTCGATAATATTCCTCCATAATTGAGGTTGGTTTTCGAAGCATGTGTTCTGCTGTTATCATGCCGGGAATCCACTGATTTGATTCGTATGTTTTTGCCATCCTCATCCAACCGGCAATAAACGGCTCTAATTGATCTTGCGCGCTGGTTCTACCATCAACAGTGCCAATTTTGTCTACTGCTGTACCAATATGTTTAATTACTTCTTTTGTAGGAAATTCCACTAAGCCATTTATCTCATTCCACCCCTCGGCATAACTTTGCTGATCGCTGGTTAAAAGTCTAATTAAATCCTCCGGTGCCAGTCCTGCTTGCCCATGACCTGTTTTTTTCCAAGCAGTCTTCGGAGCATCGTCAATAACAAAAGTGAATGGCATTTGCGCAGTTGAAAGTTTCTCTGAGCCAGCTACTCCCTTTTTAATTAACTCCTGTAATAATCTTTTTTCGGCGGGTGTTATTCTGATCGAGCTATCGGCATTAACTAAACTTTCCATGCCCATATATTTTAAGACTGTTCTCCACTGCTTAGGAGTCCAAGGACCATCTAGTCTAGCTATCCCAAGTGCCTCTTGTAGACCTGCTCTTTCCGCCTCCCTTGACAAACGCAGGCCCTCTGTATCGCCCGCTAGTGCATCATGCTCCCTAGCGTCATGCTCAACTCTTTCTTCTTCGGCAATGTATAATTTTGCGCGAAGTTCATTCCAGGTCTTAGATAGTGTTATCTCATGTCTATCCAACTCCTGTATCTCTGCATCCGTAAGAGGCTTTTTCCCTTCTGCTTTTTGAACAAATAATTCTTGGTGTCTTTTTGAACGGAGAGTTTCAGGAAGAAGCGATGCAAGCGTTGAAGGTTTTAGCAAGGCAATTTTTTCCCAAATTTCTTTTTTTAAGCTGCTGTCAAACTCTCCATGCCGGACAAGAATGGATAAGTACAATCTTTGCCCTAGTACATCTGACCTGACAGTCCTTGAGAATTCTCCTTTTTTACCACCATCCCATTCAGTACCGTCTAGTTTTTTTGCTGGAATTGATCCTTGCTGGGTCGTTAAATAGTCAAGTAATGTTTGCTGCTCATCTATGTTTAGATTTCCAAAAAACATCATTTGTTGACGCCAACCATGACTCTCCATATCTTTTGCCCCACAAGCACTTTGCAATATCGCATCCTCCGAAGCGCCAAAGAAACCAATATAGGGCGTTCCTTTTTCTGCATTTGCCTCTCTTATCTCTTTAAATACTAGCTCCATTAAGGCTTTCGAGCCGGGGTTTGAAGAAAAAAATCTGGGAGAAACTTCTTTAAACGGCATCAACGCTCTAACAATATATTCCAAATGCACAGATGCGGGAGTCAACGATTCATTAATGTCACCAATTCCTGTATACATTGCCATTCTTTGTGTGCCGGCAAAAAATATTTTTCCAATCCTTAAAGCTCTTTTTCTTTCCCAATCCGTTAAAGCTCTTCCGTCTTTCGTTAATGTTCCCCTGTCATGTAAGGTTTCAATCGCTTTTCTAACCTCGCCGTCAATAATCGTAACGTCTCCCTCTACAAATTGAGTGTGAGTGTCCGAAACCCTGGCGGCGGCGGCTTTTTCATACATGCGGACAACCGCACTTACTCCGGATATACCATTCTGCATAAAATCAAGTCCTTCTCCACGCAACTCTTCTAGCATGTATTTCTTGTACATTTCTCCGACATTGAGATTTCTGTTTAATTCATGCGCAAGCTCTCTAACATGCTTCAATTCCGAAAGATAACTGACAAAATTTTCAGATTCCCCTGGTAACCTTTGATCAAACTCCCTGACAGCCATTCCATCTACTTCATCCATCAAGGCTTGTAACTCAAAGCCGCCAATGTTGTAGCGCGTCTGTTCTGAGCCATAATCCGGTTTTCCAATCAGTTTTTCATAAGCCATTTCAAAGAGCACTCTTCTGGAAATTTCCGAAACCGCTATGCCATCCGTTTGATGCACATCTGTGCTTAATTTCGCTGCGAATTGCGCAGCTAAAGCTAACTCAGCTCCTCTTTCACTTGAAATGTCTATTTTGGCGAAGTACTCCATTAATCCCTTAAGGGCATTACTGTTAAAATCGGGATTGTCTTTTGCCAACTCCCTTTGAACATCTTCTCTTGAAAGCAATTCTTGTAGACTCTTATTTTTCCTTGATGCCTCACTCTCTGGTCTCATTCCTCTTGCGAGTTCTGCATGTGCTGTCGCCCGCTGTTTATCTGTTATCTTTGGCTTTCCCTCGGGTGGTTGTTCATTTGCACTTATTAATAACGGTAAGCCAATTTTCAAAATCTCTCTTTCGTCCGGATCTGTTACTCCTTGCAGATAGACCATCCACCTGGCTGCCAAACTCGCCTTTTGTTGCTCAGGCGTGAATTGCGGGCCATGTGGATCCTCTGGTTTGTCAGGTTTTGGTGCCGGCGGTTCTCCGCCTGGCGGTGGGCCTTCTGGATTCGATGGTCCGTCTGCCATAAAAATATCTCCTTTCCATTCCAGTCTATCTGTAGGAAGCTCTGTTGTCAATTTCTTTTGCTCAAAATTTTCTTTTCCCATGCCGTCAGTTTAAGCCTATACGACAAATCTAGCTTGATATAAACTTTACAAAAAGCTTACAATTAAGTTATGGAAAATTCTCATTTTGAAGCTTTATATCCCGATACAACTCGGTTTGCGGAGGTTGAAAAAATTTTGACTTTTATTAAAGGGGGTAGTTCTTGCCAAGTCGTTTCGGTTCCCGGCGCCGGACGCTCCAACCTGCTTGGCTTTTTGGCATATAACCGTAACTTAAGAATTAAGCATCTTGGAGCCCAACAAACAAAGTATCATTTTGTCTACTTAAACTTTTCGGAGATTAAGAAAAAACCCTTAATTGAGGCGGTAAAATTTATCTTTTTGGGACTAGTTGATTCTTTGCGCGAAAGACAGATGACAAAGGATTATGAAACGGCAAATAAGATTTTCAAGGACAGTCTGGAGCTCAAAGATGAACTGGTTTTGTTTCAGGGATTGAAAAAAGCGGTGGATTATTTAGCGCTGGAGAAAAACTTAACGATTGTATTTTTGTTTGACCGCTTTGAAGATTATATTTCCGTCGTTGATAGCGAGTTTTTTGCCAATTTGCGGGTTCTAAGAAACAGAGCTAAATATCAATTTTCAGTTGTGTTCTCTTTGAACCGCCCGCTTGAAGACACGCTTGAGGCAACTTTAATGTCGGATTTTTACGAGTTTATTGCCGGCAAAATCGTTTATTTGCCAATTTACGATCAGCCCGGCGTTGATTTTAGGATTTCCTATCTTGAAAAAATCACCAACAAAAAAATTGACCAAAAGCTTTTGGGAGAGATTTTGGAATTAAGCGGCGGACACAGTAATTTAATGCGGCTCTCCTGCGAAGCAGTTTTAGCCACCGAGCAAAAATTTGCCAATAAACTGATACTAAGAAAATTTTTACTCGAACAAAAACCGGTCAGAAGCGCTCTGTTTGGAATTTGGAATTCATTAACGCCATCTGAACAAAATTGCTTAAGCGGCGGAGAAAAACTGGAAGAAAAATATTTGGAAAATGTCGGATTACTAAAGAGCGGTTTTTTAACTATTTCGCTTCTTTATGACTATCTGAAAGAGAAATCTGCTGAGCAAAAACAAAACGGTTTTTCGCTTAACGAAGCGGGCGAAATTTTACAAGGAGAAGTTGTTCTGTCGGACAAGTTAACCTCGCTTGAATATAAACTATTGCGATTCTTAATTGAAAACCAAGGGAAAATTTTGAGCAAAGAAGAAATCATCAATGCCGTCTGGCAAGCAGGGAAAACCACTTTGGGTGTAACCGACCAGGCCCTGGACCAATTAATTTTCCGCTTAAGAAAAAAAATTGAAGAAAACCCCAATAATCCTATGCATATCCAGACCATTAAGGGCAGGGGGTTTAAGTTTATTACTTAAACCAATTTCTAATTTTTAATTCCTAATTTCTAATCAATTTTCAATACCTCAATTTCTAAAACCAAAGCGCTAACGCGCAAGGCTTGCAATTAACCAAGGTTTTGCTCTACGATAAAATTGTGAGAAAATTTAAAATACTTTTTTCTATATTTACGCTTCTCTTTCTTTTGCTTTATTTTTCTTCCACAGTATATGCCTACGACTGCAGCAATCGACCCGCCGGAAAATGTTCCGACAAAACAACTTATCCCGACACAAATTGCAATGGACCAGTTGACCTAACTGGGAACAGAGGCGGCCTACCGCCTAACGATTGTGTATTTAATAATGGTTCTGCTGCATCAACTTATATTATAACTCCGTCAAGCAATACGCCTGCTGCCCCATCGGGAGGCTATAGCTGCAATAACCGACCAAGTATCTGCTCAGCAACTGATCCCTGTGCGCCTTTTCAAAACGTAGGCGGCAACCAATGCTCTGGATGCTTGTTTTACAGCGATTATCCAAGCGATACGGGAACTCAATACTGCGTGGCAAAAGGCACAAGTGCCTCGACAGGAAATAATAATTCCTCAGGCGGCACTGGTGGAACTTCAACCACATCTTCAATTCCACTAGGACAATACGGCTGCTCCGTAAAAAATGATGCCCAAAAAACTATTGTCATTGCCTGCCAAAATGGAGGAACTTGCATTACTCAAGGCATTCCAGGAGTAGCCTTTGATACCGGTACGAACACCTATCGAAATGGCTATTGCGCAGATACGCAAAACAAATGCCCTGTTTGCGCGCCAGGATATGAACTTAATTTTCAAACCGGCAAATGCGACAATCAAAGCAATTCTCAAGACCATCAATCTTATACAGTAACCCAATGTGCCCCTGACCAGGGTTGCAGTCTTGGAGTTGGTTGTAGCGGCGGCTCAACTAGTAGCAAAGCCCCACCTTTATCGCTCTGTCAAAACGGCATTTGTAAAACGGCGCTTGGAGATCTTCCCACCAGTCTTCCCGCGCTGTTAACTAGGGTTTTTAGTATTGCCTTGTCTATCGCCGGGGTTGTGGCTTTAGGCTTAATTATTGCTTCCGGATATCGGTTGATGATTTCTCAGGGAAATCCCGAGCAGGTCAAGGGCGCCCGCGAACAATTAACCGCCGCTATTATTGGCTTACTATTTATAATTTTCTCGCTTGTTATCCTACAGGTAATTGGTTTTAATATCTTGCGCATTCCAGGTTTTGGATAGTAATTAAATTATGACGTATCTAGCTTTACAGCTTCCCGGAGTTGACAACGGTAGCGTAAAAATTATTCCGCCTGCGGGCATTATGACGGGTGGCCAACATACTCTAAACAATATTATTAGCACTGGCATTGAGTTGGCGGTAGTAGCGGCTATTTTCGTTTGCCTTCTAATGCTTATTTTGGGTGGATTTGAGTGGATCTTTTCCCAAGGAGACAAGCAAAAAGTCGCCCAAGCCAGACAAAGACTAACTATGTCAGTCATCGGCTTAATTCTTATTTTTCTATCTTTTATGATTATCAATATTCTTTACGGTTTTTTCAGGCTGCCGGGTAATTTTTTGGGGAATCTAGGAAGTTAGCCATGGCTTGCAAGAGGGGCTTGACAATTACCAAAAAACATCCTAGCATAAAGTTAGATGAAAAAATATCTCGCCTTATTAGCACCAATTACTTATCTTTCCCTTGCTTCTTCTGCTTTAGCAGCAGACACACCAGTAGGAAATCCCTGTGGCGCTGGACAATTTAACGCACTTTGCAATCTTTCCGCAAGTAGCTTGGGACCCTTAGTTGGCTCTTTACTCCAATTTATATTCGTAATTGCGGTGCTCGTTGCTCTTTTCTTTCTGGTCTACGGTGGATTTAGATGGTTAGTGTCAGGTGGAGACAAAACCCAGGTTTCAGAAGCTAGGGAACATATTGTTGCCGCCATTATTGGCTTAGTCATTATTTTCTTGTCTTATTTCGTCTTGAGCTTATTACTTGGCTTCTTCGGTATTAGCTTAAGTCACTTAAGTATTCCGACTATTCCAGGCGCTTAATTTAAACCTCTCTTTCTTGCTTTTTTATCCTGGCCTTGTTATTCTTTAGTTATGGATTGTAACGTAAATGGAGTAGCTACTTTAGGCTGTATCTTCCCAATCATCGACAATCTGATTACTTGGACTATTGGCTTGGCCGGCACTGTGGCTTTATTTATGATTATTTTTGCCGGCTATCAGTTATTATTTTCCGGCGGCGACGCTAAAGCGGTTGACGGAGCAAGAAAAACCCTGACTTTTGCCGTTCTTGGATTAGTCTTGATATTTTTGTCCTTTTTGATAATAAGTGTTATTGGCCATGTTACCGGTGTTGCCTGCCTACAAAATGATATCGCTAAAGGGAACTTTGGATTTACTGTCTGCCATTAAGCGATTTTTCACGGAAAACCGACACAGTTGAAACCTCGTTTGACCCACTTTGATTACCTTGCATCGATATTTTTCACATTATAACCTAGAAGTATGGAGAATCATCCTATTCCGCAAGATATTACCGGTTTCGAGTTTAAATTAATCGGCGATATGACGCTAAAGCAATTCGCCTATGTCGCCGGCGGAGCAATTATCGGCCTTTTATTCTATGCCCTGCCTATTTTTGCTTTTATCAAGATCCCTCTGGCTTTAGTTTTTGTGGGAATAGGTGTTCTTTTTGCTTTTGTCCCCTTTGAAGGCAGACCCTTAGATATTATGATTAAAAACTTTGTGAAAGCGGTTTTAAATCCCACCCAATATCTCTATCAAAAGATGGATGCCCAGATTTTAACCGAAAATTCGCTCGCCTCAACCCCAAGCGGGAAAAAACAATCGCTTAACGAAGTTTCCCAAAAACAACTTAAAAGTTTTTTAAATTCTTTGCCGGTTGGGAAAAACAAACTTGATAAAAAAGAAATGGTTTTCTTTGAATCCTTAGCGCAATACGGAACCAACAAATCCTCGCAGGTAGCTCCGGGCTTTGTCGCTTCCCATTCTATTGCAACTTCTGCCGCACAACCAGCGCCTTTGCAAACTATTGTGCAACCGTCTGCAAAACCGACGCAAGCAGAAACCAATAATGACTTGCAAAAAACCGCCGCGCTTTTGGAAAAAGAATTACAAAACGCAAAAGCTCAGGAAGCGGCGGGGAATCAAACTAATCCGGAGGAATATCTCAAGGCACATCAAAAAGTTTTAGAGTTACAAAAAACTCTAAGTGACCTGGCTTTCCAAAAACAGGAGCTGGAATCAAAATTAATCTCTCTGCAGCAAAAAATGGAGATGCAGGGGCAATCTATTTACACGCCTTCTGTCGCCCACCAAGAGGGACTGAAAGAAACTAAATTTGTCAGAAGTATACCGCAAAATATGCAGAAAAGCGCCGGTCTGCCAACTGCCCCTGAATTTCCTAATGTCGTCACCGGAATTATTAAAGACCCCCGCGGTAATCCTTTGCAAAATATTCTCGTCGAGGTAAAAGACTCTCAGGGGAATGCAGTCAGGGCTTTTAAAACCAACGCTCTCGGGCAATTTGCCTCCGCGACTCCGCTTACTAACGGCGAGTACTCAATTGGGTTTGAAGATCCAAGGGAGCAAAATAAGTTCGACACGGTGGCTTTTAAAGCCACCGGAGAAATAATTTTACCGATCGAAATCATTTCTGTTGATACCAGAGAAGAGCTAAGGAGGTCTTTATTTAATTAATATGGCAACGCCTGCCCGAAATTTACCGTCAACCCAAAAATTTATCGAGATTACTAATATCGCTGACGATATTGTCATTTCAAGCGGAGGTAACGCTTGCCTGGTGATTGAGGTCAGCGCCACCAATTTTGCTCTTCTTTCCCCCGAAGAACAAGACGCAAAAATCTATACTTACGCTTCGCTTCTTAATTCGCTGTCTTTCCCGATTCAAATCGTGATTAGGAGCAAAAAACTCGATATTACAAATTACCTCAAGCTACTTGATGACGAGAAAAACAAAACCCAAAACACGGCCCTAGCTAAACAGATTGGCTTATATCGGGATTTTGTTAAAGAGTTGGTAAAAGTTAATACCGTGCTGGATAAAAAATTCTATGTTGTTATTCCCTATTCCTCGCTTGAAAAAGGCGCATCGGGGGCAAGAGAAGCGTTGAAGTCAGGCACCGGTCAAGATAGCTTTGTGGTTGGCGCCAGAGCGTCTTTACATTCAAAAGCCGAATCTATCCACACGCAGCTAAGAAGATTAAACCTAAAAGCCCGCACCCTAGACGAAGAGCAATTGACTAAGCTTTTTTATGAAATATTTAATGACAGTGCAATTAACCAAGTGAAAACATCCCCAGCGGTCAGTCCGCCGGTTTTGGAAAAGGAGGTAAAATAAATGTTTGATAAAAGAGGCATATCGTCAATCCCCGACATGATTGCTCCGTCGTCGGTTGAAATCGATTTTAACAGTATCAAAGTTGGAGAAAAATATTACAAAACACTTTTTGTGGTTGGCTATCCCCGCTATGTGTCTCCGGACTGGCTGGAGCCATTAATCGAGTTTGACCATTCAATGAATGTTTCAATGTTTATTTATCCTGCTTCATCGCCTGATGTTTTATCCGATTTGAGAAGAAAAGTTGCGGAAATGGAAGCCACTCTTGCTTCGCAAGTTGAAGAAGGACTGGAAGAAGATCCAAAGATTAAAGCCTCCCTTGAAGACGCGCTTTCCGTTCAGGAAGAATTAGCCAAAGGCATGGAAAGATTTTTCCAATTTAGCCTTTATGTTACCTTGTCTTCCGACAGCTTAAGTGAGCTTAATGAGTCGGCAAAAAAACTAATGACGACGCTTAGTTCAATCTTGATTTTATCCAGAACCGCCACGCTGCAAATGGAAGAAGGATTTAAATCTACCACTCCGCTCGGACAAGATAAGTTGTATATCACCAGGAATATGGACACGACATCGCTGGCTTCGACTTTCCCGTTTAGCTCCGCCATGCTGACTCAAGACAAAGGCGTAATGTACGGCATTAACCAACAAAACGGCTCATTAATTATTTTCGACCGCTTCTCTTTGGAGAATGCTAACGAGGTCGTTTTTGGCAAATCCGGCGCCGGAAAATCCTATCTAATCAAGCTTGAAGCGATGCGCCAGTTCATGTTTGGCACCGAGGTAATTATTATTGACCCTGAAGGAGAATATGGCGAGCTGACTAAAGTTTTAGGTGGCGAAGAATTAATGTTTACGCCCTCTTCGGCAATTAAGATTAATCCCTTTGATCTTTCCGGACTTTATGAAGAAGGGGAAAATGAGTTGGGATTAAAAATATTATCTTTGCATGGCTTATTTAAAATTGTCATGGGGAATTTAGATGCCTCCCAAGAAGCAATGCTTGACCGGGCGCTGATAGAGACATACCGTACTAAAGGCATTACCGCTGATCCGTCCACGCAAAAAAGTCAACCGCCAATCGCCGAAGATTTATACAACGTATTACTAAAAACCGGAGATGACATCTCCAAGGAACTTGCCTTACGCTTGGAAAAGTTTATCAAAGGCAGCATGAGCGGCATTTTTAACCAGCAATCAAATTTCGATATTAAAAATCCTTTTACTATTTTTAACGTCAAGGCTTTGGAGGAAGAACTAAGGCCAATTGCAATGCATATTATTTTGGACTTTATTTGGACTAGGGTTAGAAAATCACTTAAAAAAAGAGTGCTAATTCTTGACGAAGCTTGGTATATGATGCGCTACGAAGACTCGGCTTCATTTGTCTATAGCATTGCCAAAAGAGCCAGAAAATATTATTTGGGACTAACCACCGCCACTCAAGATGTGCAAGACTTTTTATCAACCGACTACGGGAAAGCGGTATTATCAAATTCGTCTATTCAAATTCTTCTAAAGCAAAGCCCGGCGGAAATTGATTTGGTCACTAAACTTTTTTACCTGACTGAAGGTGAAAAACAGTTATTGCTTTCCTCGAGCGTTGGCGAGGGATTATTCTTTGCCGGACAAAGCCACGTCGCGCTTCGCTCAATCGCCGCGCCGTATGAGCACGCGATGATTACTTCAAGTCCGGAGGAAATTCTCAAAGCCCAAGAGGTAGCGAGAAAAACAAACTCACAACCCGATACGCTTAAACCAACCATTGCCCAACCGCTACCGACCACAAGTACCGAGCCTGTTACGGGCAGTAAATAATTTGTTATTATTAAGCTATGGTAGACGAAAAAACAAAGCAACAGCAAAATAATAATCCTTCAAGCAATAACCTTAAACTCCCCGGTCCTTTGTCTGGTATCGGCGGCCAAACTAAAAATCTCACTGAAAGCTACATCAAGAACAAAGCTGAAATGATAGCCAAGCAAGCCGCCAAAAAACTACTAGAAAAGGGTGCAGCTTTCCTTGCAGCAAATCCCGAGATCTTAATAATTGCTATTATAATCATTGTCGTTGTTGCGCTGTTCTTAATAATTATTACCACGATAATGGGACAAAATAATGCCAGCGGTGTTAATGCTCAACCGGGTCCGCCTCCAAGCCAAGGACAAATTTTAACCTGCTTAAGCAACGACTACGTAAGCTGCCTAAAACAAGATTTCAATATTATTGTTTCGGGGGACAGGGGCGATGATCTTTCCCGAATTTATCAGTCTTTTGCTTACGCCGGACAATCAAAGCAATATGTAAATTTGCTCACAAATGGTGGACAACAATTAAAAATTACCATGAATTATAACTCAGATGGTTGCCATGGAGACACGAGGGGGTTTGCGGGGACTATCCTTATCTCCGGTGCTGGGCTTTGTGGAACATATAGTCTTCCAACTTTTAGATATTTACTTATTCATGAGTCAGGTCATGTGCTTAATGCGAGAAACCGACAATTATTCTATAGCTATCCATGGTCTACTTACAACTCTCTGCCCCCAGACAGCTCTTGCTATGATCAAGGGTTTATTAAAAGCTATGCTTTAAGGTCTGGGGTTAACGCAAAAGATGAATCTTTTGCTGAGTCAATTGCGGACAGCTTAAGGCCGCGTTCCAATAGTGGCATGATTCCACCCGCTCAAACAATTAATAATTTCGCAACAGAATGTCCAGCTACTTATTCTTGGTTTGAAACAAATGTTTTTGGAGGTTATACTTATTTCTAACATGCATAAACTTATTTTTTACCTTAAAAGTCATTTCTTCGCAATTTTAGTTTTCGCGCTATTGCTAATTTTTATTCCTATGGTTATCTATCTTTCTTTTGCAACAAAAAACACAACGCACCAAAGCCAGAATCAAAATCAAATTCCTACTCCAATTATTAATTCTCATCCAACGCCGCTCCCCTCTGTTTTTACACAAAGCTATAATAATTTTAACCAACTTGTCCCAGGCAAAAGTACCTTGCAAGATATTGAAAAAATTAATGGTCCAGCAATTTCCAGCGCAAAAGATGGAAATAAGATTTATTTACACTACCAAACCCCCTCCGCCGATTATCAAAATATTGCCGCTGTAAAAAATGGTGTTCTTTATTATTCCTTGGAGAATGTTTTTGGAGACTATCGGGGAGTTTATTCTGATTATACAACGGCTTATGGACAACCGAACCTCACTCTCTACAATAAGACTAGCACCGACTCTGAGTGGTTTATTTTTCTTAAACAAGGCCTTGGTTTAGAGGTTGGAGGGAATGATATCACTCAAATTGTTTACTTTGTTCCTCAATCTAAGGCCGATTTTATGACAAATATTGCCCCAGAGCTCAATCTCACAGACATACTTCCTGTTGAGGGACCTGGTGAATCAATTAAGCCTTTTTAAGAAGCTAGCCTTGTACCCTAATCGGCATTATTAAATGGAGAAAAGAATCGTCATTTTTAATCTTAAAGACTCCGGGGTTTAATGGTCCCGTCATCTCAAAAACTAACTCCTCACTATTAACAGCTGTTAAAACATCCAGTAAGTACTTAGCGTTAAAAGCAATTTCATTTTCTTCTCCGATTGTTTTTGCTTCTATTTCAACGTTATCCTCTCCAACCGCCGGTGAATTAGCGGAAACTATCATTCTTTCTCTTTTGAGCGTAAATTTAATTACATTAGCTGTCTCTCTGGCAAAAACCGAACAAATTTTAATTGCGTTCAATAGTTCGTCCCGGTTTAAATCAGTTTTTGTATCAAAACTTTGGGGAATTATTTTTTGATAATCAGGATACTCCGCTCCAATTAGTCTCCCCACTAGTGTTGTTTCTCCTTGCGCAAAAAGAATTTGGTTATTTTCTTCGGAGACAAATACCCTAACTACGTCCTCATCTTCTTTAATTGATAATAATTCTCTGATTATCCGCGCCGGCACTATGATTGGCTTACTAAGCCCCTCCTTAGTCTTAAAAACGTTTTTTTGCAGTGAAAGCCTAACGCCATCTGTTGCCACTAAATCAATTGTTTTTTTATCCTCATTCAGAAATATTCCTGATAAAGCCGGCCTGCCACTATCTTGAGCGGCAGCGAAAACAACTCTTAAGATATTTTCTTCTATCTCAGTTTTTTTAAAGGTAGTTAATTCTTCTCCTTTTTCTTCATAAAGTTTTGGGAAGTCCTCAGCCGGCATTGTTTGAAAAGAGGCGTTAATTTTTTCTCCTTTTAAGATTAACGTTTTCCCATCCAAAGTAAGAGTTATTTTTTGACTACCTAAGTTAGTTAAGAGGTCGGAAAAGTTTTTTGCCGGGATTGTTATTTTGCCTTCTGTTTCAATGTTTACAGCTAAACTTGAAGAAATTCCGATTTCCAAATCTGTTGCGCTAATTGTTAATTTTCCATTTTTTGCTTCTAAAAGAAAGTTTGAAAGTATTGGTAGTTGTCCTCTTGTGGAAACCGCATGGTTTAAGAAAGAAATTTTTCGTTGTAAATTATCGGAAATAAAAGTTATCTTCATAAGTTAATATATTTGTAGTTGTTGTAGTTTATATGGAAAAGTGGAAAAAAGCAAGAACCCACGCCTGTAAATAAGGGGATAAAATGTTGATAAAAAAGTGGATAAATAGTTGAAAAAGTAAAAGTTTTAATATTCCACATTGTTATCAACGTTTAATTTTACAATTCGCAAGATATCCTCCGAAAGTAAAGATTTTTTCAACATCCCCTCCACTTTATCAACCCCATGCATAATAGTAGTGTGATCTCTCCCGCCAAGTAGATTACCGATTTCAACAAAAGTTAAACCCAACTCCTTCTTTAAGATATACATTGCCACTTGCCGAGGTCTTACTAAAAAGGCGTCCCTTTTTGGGCTTCTTAGTTGAGTTGATTTAACTTTATAGAAATAGCAAACATTACGGATAATCTCATCGGGGTGAAAACTATTTAGTTTTTCCTCTTTATTTAAAGATAAAACAGAAGTTACCAGGTCCTCGGTAATTTCGGCGTCTGCCGCTTGAGCCTGAGTAACAATGCGTAAAAGTAACCCTTCAAGCCCCCTAGCATCTTGTGTTTTCTGGGCAATCATTTTTGCTACCTCCATTGTTAATAAAACGCCATATTTTTTCGCTTTAATTAAAAGAATAGCTGTTCTTAGCTCAAAATCCGGTGAGCCGATGTCAACTGTTAAGCCCCCGGAAAAACGGGATAACAGTCTTTTTTCAACCTGCTTCATCTCCGCCGGCGGCCGGTCAGAGGATAAAACTATTTGGGCTGCTTTATCAACTAAAATATTAAAAGTATGAAAAAGTTCTTCTTGAACCTTATCTTTTCCGGCAACAAACTGGATATCGTCGATAATTAGAAGATCCAATTCCCGAAACTTTTTCTTCATATTTCCCGTGTTGTTTGTCCTGATGGCTTCTACCACTTCAGTAGTAAATTCTTCGCTGGTGGTATAAAGAATCTTTTTATTTGGGTTTTTGGCGTAAACCTCGTTGGCAATGGCCTGCATTAAATGAGTTTTCCCGACTCCGGTTGGCCCGTAAATAAATAAAGGGTTATAGGCGGCACCCGGTTTTTTGGCGACAGTGGTCGCGCTAACAAAAGCCAATTGATTAGTTGAGGAAACTGCCATGCCATCAAAAGTATAGTCCGGCCGGACTCTGGGTAAATGGCCAATTACAGCAACTTCTCCTCCATTGCTTTCAAATAAAGGACCATTTTTTTCGTTACCTTTATCAACTATATCCACAACAGCTTTAGGAACAAAAATAATTTTTGTGTCCTTGCCAAGATGCTTGTCGGCTGACTTTTTAATCAATTCATAGAAGCGTCTTTGCAAAAGATCGATAATCATGACCGAAGGCGCGGCAATCGTGACCGAATTCTCCTCGATTGACAAAAGGTGAGTTCTCTTAAATAAGGTTAAAAAGTTGGCCCTGGAAACTTCAAGCTCTACCTCGGCTAAAATTTTAGTCCATAAATCTTTATATTCTTGCATAAGCGGTACTGTGCAGTTTAATAATGTGGATAACTTCTTGTCAAGATAGTTAAACTGAGTAAAACTATGTCAATATTAAAACTCACGCCTGGTCTTTTAAAAATATCTTTATTCTGGTATACTTGCAAGCAATGGAAAAATCTATAAAACTAAAAAAAATCAAACGGCAAAGAAAGCATGGTTTCCTTGAAAGATCAAAAACTCACGGCGGAAGGAAAGTCCTGAGGAGAAGAAGAGCCGCCGGCAGAAAAAGCTTAACGATTTAGTTAATGTTAAAAAGAGAAAACCGTTTGTCTAAGATTATAAGAAAGACAGGCGAAAAGAAATACAATTCTGCGTTGTTTACTATTAGAATCTCAGATAGCAAAGATGGAAAAGTAAGATTTGGCTTCGTCGTTTCGAAGAAAATTGACAAACGGGCAGTGGTCAGAAACAGGACAAAAAGAGTATTGAGCGACGCAGCAAAGGATTTCTTAGAAGACTTAGCCGGTAAAGACATTGTCGTAGTCGCTAAAAAAAGCCTAACTTTTACAGAAAAGGAAGACGTTGAGAAAGAGTTCGGAAGTATTTTTAAAAAATGAAAAAAATAGCACTATTTTTAATCAATATTTACCAAGCGCTGATTTCAACCACTTTAAAAAACTTGTTAGGGGTTAACCGATCCTGTCGCTTTCATCCGACTTGTTCCGATTATGCCAAGCTTACAATCTCAGAAAAAGGATTATTGAAAGGTAGTTATTTGTCAATGATCAGGCTTTTAAAATGCCAGCCGTTTTATAACGGTAAATAATTATGAATATACTTAGTTCCATTGGAGATGCTTTTCATTTCGTACTATTCGTACCAATCATTAATTTGTTGGTAGCGCTTTACCATGGGCTTAATTTTGTTCATCTTCCTTTTGCGCTTGGCTTTTCCATCATTGTCTTAACGGTTTTAATCAGGTTGGTTTTATATCCTTTGACAGGCGCTCAATTAAAAGCCTCAAAAAAAATGCAGGAGTTAACGCCCCACCTCAACCGGTTAAAAGAAAAACACAAAAACGACGCGAAAACTTTACAAGCAGAAACAATGAAATTATATAAAGAGTTCGGGGTTAATCCGGCTGCCGGATGCTTGCCCGTTCTAATTCAATTGCCATTAATCTGGGCCTTATATCAAGCGTTGCAGTTAATCGTCAAACCCGGAGCGGCAGTTTTAGCGCAGATTAATCAGATGCTTTATACCAACTCTCTAAAATTAACTACTCCTTGGAATACCACTTTTTTTGGACTGCCGCTTGCCCAGAATCCTTCCCATTTAATTACGACAGTTGGTCCACTGATTCTTTTAATTCCTGTTGCGACCGGACTTTTCCAATTTATCCAAACTAAAATGATGTTTGTTTCTCAACCGCAAAACAAAGATGGTAATAAGAAGGATGAAAAGAAAAAAGAAGATTTTGCCACCGCTTTCCAATCACAATCCTTATATATTTTCCCGATTATGATTGCGTTCTTCTCCTATAGTTTCCCAATCGGCTTGTCTTTGTACTGGAACACATTCACAATTTTTGGTATCATACAGCAATACAGAATTTCAGGCCTGGGCGGCCTAAAAGAATGGACGGATAAAATCTATGGCAAAAGCAAATAAAAAACAGGAAAAAATAATCAAGAATTTTTTTGTTTCCTTGGGAATTGATGCTGAAATGGCAATAACCGAAGACGAGGAAGCAATCTCGGTTAATCTGGAAAGCGAAGATACGGGTATGATTATTGGCTATCATGGGGAAACGTTGGAAGCTCTCCAGCTGGTTTTATCATTAGTCTTAGCTAAAGAACAAGGCGAATTTAAAAGGGTTTCAGTTGAAGTCGGGGATTATAAAAAAAACCGGACGGAATGGCTAGAGCGATTGGCGCTTGATGCAAAAGAGAGAGCGCTTTCTCAAGGCAAGGAAGTTTATCTCTCCGAATTAAAATCCTGGGAGCGAAGAGTAGTCCATCTTTCTTTGCAAGATGATAAAGAAGTTACTTCGGAGTCAAGTGGCGAGGGCAAAGACAGGGTTTTGGTCATTAAGCCCAAATAAAATCTCCAAACTCTTTTTTTGTCTTCTGCTTCTTTTTTTGCCAACACAACTCGGAAAACATTTTTGGCCGGATTGGTCTTTTATTTACGGCTTAAGAGTTGATTATCTCTCCCCCACTCTTTATTTAACCGACATTTTAGTAATTTTAATTTTTACTTTTTCTTTACCCGAGTTTTTTTTATCAATTCAAAAAATTCAAAAAAAATATTTAACTGGATTCCTGCTATTATTTCTTTCTCTTGCGATTGGCTTGACAGGCGCTAAAAATTTTTGGGCCGGAATTTACGCGATTATTAAATTGCTTGAGTTTTCATTTTTGGTCTATTTTATCGCCAAGAATTATAAAGTCTTTAACAGAACGTTATTATTTATTTGTATTTTTACTGCAGCTGTTTTTGAAGCGCTACTGGCTTTTTCACAATATTTTAATCAGGGTTCAATCGGGGGAATCTTTTATTGGTTTGGTGAACGAGCTTTTAACGCCGGGACTCCAGGGATAGCCAACGCCTCAATTAATGGCCAATTATTTTTAAGGCCTTACGCTACTTTTTCCCACCCAAATGTTCTAGCCGGATTTTTAATTCTATCAATGTTATTACTTTTCCTGTTCTCCTACAAAAACAAATACTTAAGAATATTAGTTTTCCTGGGAAGTTTTTTGGGGACAGCCGCTTTACTACTGACGCTTAGCAGAAGTGCTATTTTGTCTTGGATCATTTGCTTGATTGTTCTATTTGGGCTATGGGTCGTTGAAAAATATAAGAAACGTAAATTCAATTCGAGCCATTTAGTTCTATCGATTATAATTTTGGTAGCAATAACAATTTTTATTGTTTTACAAAATAGTTTTGTCCTGCAAAGATTTTCAATGACCAAATTATCCGACGAATCATTAGTCCAAAGGCAGGAGTTGGTGACGCAGTCTTTGAATATGTTTTGGCAAAGTCCGGTTTTTGGAATTGGCATCAACAATTTTTTTAATAACCTAAGTATCGTCTCACCTAAAGGCAATACTTTCCTAATTCAGCCCGCCCACAATATTTTTCTTTTGGTTCTCTCCGAAACCGGCATTGTCGGACTTATCGCGTTTCTGTTCATTCTCTCAAAATCCCTTCTGTCAATTCTCAAAAAACAAAATAAATATCTTTTGCTTTGTCTTTTAGCAATAATATTTTTGGGAATGTTTGACCATTATTTTTTAACCCTCCAGCAAGGGCAGCTCTTGCTCTCGTTTGTTTTAGGTATAAATCTGGCAAAATCCTGAGCAGACTTTATGTTAAAATACCAATATGCAGCATAAACTGATCGCCAAAAACACTTCGTACCAAATATTAGCCCGCGGTATAGCCTCTTTCATCGGCTTTTTAATTACTTTAGTTATCGCCAGAAAATTTGGGGTTCTGGGTTATGGGGATTTCACCAAAATCACTTCTTATGTGGCACTTTTCTATCTAGTCATTGATTTTGGTTTAAACGCTTTCTTCCTACAATACGAAAATGCGCGGTTTAAGAATTTATTTTATCTGCGGATGCTTATCTCAATAGGGATTTTCTTACTGCTTAATGCTCTTGCATTTTTCCTTCCCTACAATGCGGTTTTAGGCACCGGATTTTCCGGCGCAGAGAGATTCGGTATCTTTATTTTCTCCTTTGGTATTTTTGCCCAAAGTATAATTTTATCCACTTCGGCCATTTTTCAAAAAGCAGTTAATTATTATTTCTATATGGTCGGAACGATTATCGGCTCCATAGTTAATCTAATTGTTGTTTTGATTTTTGCGTTTTTGAATCTTTCAATAATGTACATTTTGTTTGGATTTGTAGTCAGTAGCTTTGTTGGCGCGTTGGCCTTATTGTTTTTTGCCAAAGAAAAAATATCACCACCATCAATAGATAAAGAATTTGCTGTAAAAATTATGCTGGCTTCATGGCCATTAGGCCTGATGCTTATTTTTAATTTGGTCTATTTTCGGGTCGATATATTTTTATTGTCAATTTTAAAAACTACTCAAGACGTCGGGATTTACGGGCTTTCATATAAGTTCTTTGATTTTCTAATCGCTCTCCCCCTTTTTCTCTCCAACGCCGTTTACCCATTTTTAATCAAGGCAAAAGCAGACAAGAAATTATTCTTTAATTTAACTGGTAAATATTTTCTCATCTTTTTAATAGCATCGTTTATCACAATCATTCCTTTTTGGTTTATTTCACCGCTATTTACTTTGGTGAAAGCAGATTTTACCGCGTCAATCTTACCGTTTCGCATACTCCTACTCTCTTTGCCTTTTTTCTTTACGACCAGCTTTTTACAATGGGTCCTAATTACCTTAGGCAAACAAAAATATTTAATGATTGTTTATTTCCTGTCAACGCTTTTAAATGTCGCTTTAAATATTATTTTTATTCCGCAATTTTCTTACGTTGCTTGTGCCACCATCACTTTGCTGTCCGAAGGAATTGTTTTCGTGTTTTTACTGGTCCAGCTTCTTAAATATAGAATTATATTAGAAAGGAAAGCAGAAACAAGTGTCTAAAATAACAGTTTTTACAGACGGGGGGGCAAGAGGAAATCCCGGGCCGGCAGCGCTCGGGGTTTATATTCAAGATGAAAGCGGTAAAACATTGGCAAGTATCGGTAAGGTGATTGGACAAGCAACCAATAACGTCGCCGAATACTCGGCAATCGTTGAAGGGCTGAACTGGCTTTTGTTAAATAAACAAAAATTAAATATTCAAAGCGTCAATTTTTTTATGGATTCTCAATTGGCCTGTTCCCAGCTAAATGGAGTCTATAAGGTTAAGAACGCGCGGATTAGGGATTTTGTTTTTGAGATTAGGCAAAAAGAAGCGGAGTTAGGTGTTTCAATCACATATGCGCATGTTCGTCGGGAGCAAAATACCAAAGCGGATTCTATGGTTAATCAAGCTCTAGACAATCTGCTTTAGAGCGATTAAAATAAAGCCAATGAACCACACTGCCCAAGTCGTACCCGAAAATAATCAGTCTCGCCCAATCTTAGTGGTCGATAAAAAAGGCGATATCGGCGAGGCTTTGTTAAGAGAGCTTAAACAGCAAACGCTAATAGTTTATGTTAGTCGGATTGCTCCTGAGGTTTCGGATAACATTATTCACGTTCCTTTTGATAAACAATTCCCGACCATTCCCGACAACAGCTATTCCCACATTTTTTTAATCGATGAAGATTTTGAGATTACCAAAGACGTAGTAAAATCTTTTCTTAAAAAAGCAGAACAGGATAAGGCCTATTTGATCTTAGCGGTAAATGCCTCTTCCGTCGAAGATTCTTTTCCGCTGGATTTTACATCTTCATATGATAAGGCAAAAATTGCTATCATCGGCGATATTTTTAAAAAGGATCAAATTTACAATTCCAACTCGGAAATTAATCAGTATATAGCGGAAATTAAATCAACTGGGAGAATCAGTATTCCCGGCGACGGAACTCGGTTAGTTGCTCCGGTTCTTTTCGGAGATGTAGTTTTTGGTATCTTGGAAACGGTTTTCGGAACAGAGGAAAATAAAATCTTTTATCTTTTTCCCAGACATCGTATTACACTTTTGTCACTAGCGCATGTCTTCCAAAAAATTGATCCAGATTTAAAAGTAGATTTTATTAAAGAAGGAAAAACACCAAAAACTGAATTTAAGCCATCGGTTGAAGGAAAGTATTTGCTGGGGGAGACATACGATTTAGACAATAAAATTAAAAGCATCAAGTTTGCGGATATAAAAACAGAGGTCATTAAAGAAGAAAAATTGTCTATTCGGCCAAGAAAAGAATGGAGATTGAAATTGAAGGCGCTAGTTTTATCTTTACTCTTGCTTTTACTGCTGCCCCTGATAACAACCGTTTTAGGCGCCGCCTTAGGAGCAGGAGCATTACTAATCTCAGCAAATGACATTGAAAAAGGAAATTTTGTTTCGTCTCAGACGCCGGCGCTCCTGGCGGTAAATAGCTTTAAGGTTGCCCAACTCTCATTGCCAGTTTTAACCGCTGAAACGAAGTTGGTTGGTCTAGATGGTGTATTAGGAATATTTTCCAAAAATATTGACTTGGGAGAAAGTATTTCAGGCGCATTAGTTTCAGTCATAGACGCTTCTGATAAAATAAAAGCGATCTTGGGAGGTAGTTCACAAAATCCTGCTGCGGATTTCTCCAGCGCCTCCTTAGAAATTAAAAGCACACTTTACATTTACAATCAAGTAAAGCAAGCCAAAATAATTCCATTAAGCTTATCTAAACAGTTGGATAGTCTAACTCAGGTGGCATCTTCGACCATCGATTTTTGGCCGGATGCATTAGGCTTTCATGGTAGCCGAAATTATCTAATTTTATTTCAAAATAATATGGAGTTAAGGCCGGGTGGGGGGTTCATTGGCTCGTATGCACTCTTAACCCTTAATAAAGGAAAGATTGCCGGTTTTAAGATCTATGATGTCTATGATGCCGACGGGCAGCTTAAGGGACACGTTGAGCCGCCGTATCCAATCAGAAGATATCTTCCCTCAATCCATTGGTATTTGCGGGACAGTAATTTTAATGTCGATTTTTCAAAGGGAGCGGTTGCTTCGGCGGTGTTTCTGAATACCGAAATGCAACAAGCAGTGGATGGAGTAATTGGTGTTGACTTGTCATTCATCAAAAATTTGCTGACAGTTATCGGGCCGGTAAATGTCCCGGATTATAATCAGACCGTACGCTCTGACAATTTTTATCAAGTAACGCAAGCGCATAGTCAGGACAACTTTTTCCCTGGCTCAACACAGAAAAAAGATTTTCTAACCTCTTTTTATTCTGCCTTGCAAAATAAAATTGCCGGACAAAAAAACCTTTCCTATCTAAGCTTAGCGCAAGCATTGATACAATCTATTAACGAAAAGCATGTTTTATTTGCCTTTAATAATGCGAGTGAGCAGGCTGCATTTGCGGTAAATGGTTGGTCTTCGGCTTTAGTTCAAGACACTTCGTCCAGTAATTCTCTGGTTGATGATTTCGTCGGCATTGACGAAGCAAATTTAGGCGGCAACAAAGTCAATTATTCTATTGCCAGAAGTGTTTCACAATCTGTAACTATGAATAGCGATAAAAATATCGACGAGGCGTTAACGGTTGCTTTTAAAAATTCAGCCTCGCAAAACTTGGGTGATAAAGGAATTTATAAAAATTATTTGCGCTTTATTTTGCCGCTCAACGCGACAATTTCCAGTATTCAAATCGATAACCAGGAACAAAAAATTATTCCGGCCATTACCGACCCCACAATTTACGAAAAGAAAGGTTTTGTTCCTCCAAGCGGGCTTGAAATGCAAAGAGAAGACCAAAGCGGCAAAACAACTTATGGGTTTTTAGTAACTATTCCTCCGCAAGCCTTGAAAACGATTAAAGTTAATTATACTCTAGCGCAAAAAATAAATGTTTCGCAGCCGCAATTAGGCTATCAATTAAAAATTTTTAAACAACCGGGAATAGACTTTATGCCCTATGATTTAACTTTGAATTTTCCGGCTAATCTCAAGATTGTCAATTCTGACTCCGATGTAAAATCCAGCGGACAAACAGCCATTTTATCAACGCAAATTGTAGAAGATAGGGAAGTACTAATTAACCTTGCTTCAAAATAATTTCTTATTCCCCTTAGTTGTTATATAATAAAGTCACCGAAATTATGGACAAAGTTTATAACAACAAAGACGTTGAAGAAAAAATCTACCAACAATGGGAAGAGAAAAAATATTTTAGATCCGAAAACAGATTCGGAAACGATAAGAGCTACTCAATCATTTTACCCCTTCCAAATGCTAACGCCCCCTTACATTTTGGACACGCGATGTTTGTGATTGAAGATATCTTAACCCGGTTTCACCGGATGCAAGGATTTAAAACATTGTGGTTGCCAGGCGCTGACCATGCCGGATTTGAAACACAATTTGTTTATGAAAAAAAATTACAGGCAGAAGGAAAGTCAAGATTTGATTTCGATCGGGACACGCTTTATAAAAATATCTGGGATTTTGTACAGAGTAACCGTCCGGTAATGGAGAGTCAGCTTAGAAGACTAGGGTTTTCTTTAGATTGGGAGAAAAGTAAATTTCCACTGGATCCGGATATCATAAAAATTGTTTATGAAACCTTTAAAAATCTTTTTAACGACGGATTAGTATATCGGGCAAAAAGATTGGTTAATTATTGTACTTTTGACGGCACATCATTTTCCGATTTGGAGGTTATTTACGAAGAAAAACAAGCTAAATTGTGGTTTATCAAATATCCTTTGGTTGGCGGTGGTTCAATTACCGTTGCTACTACTCGTCCGGAAACAATGCTTGGCGATACAGCGGTGGTAGTTAATCCGAAGGACAAAAGATACAAAGACTTAGTCGGGAAGAAAATCAAATTGCCATTAACCAATCGAGAAATTCAAATTCTTGCTGATGAATCCGTGGACATGGAGTTTGGCACTGGCGCAGTTAAAGTTACTCCGGCGCATGACCCCAACGATTACGAACTAGGACAAAAATATAAACTAGAACAAATTACCGTGATTGGTTTTGACGGCAAAATGACAAGTGAAGCAGGGGAATTTGAAGGTTTATTTGGGAAGCAAGCCAGGGTAAAAATAGTTGAAAAACTGACTGAACTTGGGTTTTTGGAAAAAGAGGAAAACATTACGCATCAAGTGCCGGTTTGTTATAAATGCAAAAATCCGATCGAACCGCTTTTGATGGATCAGTGGTTTGTAAAAATGAAGCCATTAGCCGAACCGGCGATTGAAGCGGTTAAGGCCAAGGATAAAGCAATTAAAATTCACCCCAAGAGTTTTGAAAAAATGTATCTGCAGTTTTTGGAAAATATCCGCGATTGGAATATTTCCCGCCAAATTGTTTGGGGAATCCAAATCCCGGCATGGAGTTGTCAAAAATGCCATGAATGGACAGTTACGAATGGAGAAGCACCGGAAAAATGCAAATGCGGTTCTGAAGAATTAATTCAGGATCAGGACGTGTTTGATACTTGGTTTTCTTCTAGCCAATGGCCATATGCTACTTTAAAAACCACAGACGCCTTAGAGTTTTACCCGACAACTGTCATGGAAACGGGCTACGATATTTTACGCTGGTGGGTAGCCAGAATGGTAATGTTGGGAATTTATATACAAAAGAAAAACGGGGTAGAGGAGCTGAAAAAACAAATTCCTTTCCAAAATATTGTTTTGCACGGTTTAGTCAACGATCCTTTAGGGAAAAAGATGAGCAAAAGCAAAGGCAATGTTGTTAATCCAATGGAAATCGTTGATCAGTACGGAGCAGACGCCATACGCTTTGCTTTGGTTTACGGAACCGCGCTTGGCAACGATCAAGTGCTTTCTTACCCAAAACTGGAAGCCATGCGCAAATTCTCCAACAAACTCTGGAACATGGGAAGATTTATTGAGATAACGCTTCAACCAGAAGCTTATAAAAATGTTGAATGGACACCAGATGTTACTATTCAGGAATTGAGCAGATTGGCAAAAAATGAAAAAGATAAGGCAATGGTTCAAAAAACAGGAGATTTAGTAAAAGAAATAACGAGGCTTTTGGAAAATTACGATTTTAATCATGCGGCACAAAGTCTCTATGATTTCGCATGGCATGAATTTGCAGATTTGCACATTGAAGATGTTAAAAATAGGATTGACGAGAATTCTTATTATGCTCTCAAATCTTTGTATCAAATCTTATTGAAGCTTCTGCATCCGTTTATGCCGTTTATTACAGAGGAGATTTATACCAGACTTTATGGTGGAGAAGGGAATTTGATAATTAGTGAATGGCCTAAAGCATGAAGTTTAAAAACATCAGACAAGCAAAACGCAAAACTGCATCGCCTGTTAAAAAACTGCAGCCAAAGAAAGTAGGGGATTCGGGAAAAACTTCACAATTCCCGAACATTTACCGAATAATTACCGAGAAACTATCATTTAGGTTGCTATGGCGACCTAAACCATCGAAAATAGTCGTCTTGGCGTTAGCCTCAATATCAATTTTTATTTCAGCGGTTTTGCTAGCTGGAATTATATTTTTTGGCGTTAGGGTTTACCAAAATTCAAGTCAGGCAATCCAAATCAATAATCAAAGACAAAGTTTGCAAAGCAAAGCCAATTTTTGGCAAGCAATTATTGATAAATATGATGGCTACAAAGATGCATATTTTCAAAAAGCGTTGTTGGAATATAATTTGGGACAAATTGACAAAGCCAAAGAAGATAATGCAAAAGCTTTACTTTTGGACCCAAATTTTACGGATGCCAAAAAATTGGAGACTGTCTTAAACAATAAATAATTACTGCGCAGGGGCTTCTTGCGGTTTTTCTTCTTTTGCTGCTTCTGGTTTTTCTCCGCCCTCAGCTGGAGTTTCAGTAGGAGTTTCTCCTTCAGCTTGTGCTTCACCCTCAACGGCTGCGCCTTCAGGGGTTGCTTCAGCTGATGCTTCCGCAGCGGCAGCGGCTTCTGCAGCAGCCTGTTCTTGGGCTTCTTTGGTCACTAATTCTGCGATCTTAGCAACTACTTGTTCGGCTTCGGTCAAAACGGTCACGCCCTCCGGAATCTGAAGATCCGCAACGGTAATTTGGTCGTTGATATTAGCCAAATGCTCAACGTTAACTTCAATTTTTTCCGGTAGTTCTGCCGGCAAGGCCTCGACTTCAATTTCAGAAATAATATTCATTAAAATTCCCACTTTATCCAAAACCGCCTTTGGTTCGCCGACAACTTCCAGAGGCACCATAGTTTTGACTTTTTCTTTAAGATTAACCTGGAAAAAGTCTGCATGCAGAATTTGACTACGGAAATTCTTTTGCATATTGTGGATTAAAACCGGAGTTACTTTGCCGTCGAGCTCAACATCAACCAAGCCTGTTTCGCCGGCTTCTTTATAAACCGCTAAAAAGTCTTTTTCCGGAACCTGAACGGCGGTGGATTTTAAGTCTTTGCCATAAATATTGCATGGCAAAATACCTTCTCGTCTTAATTTTTTAACTTGTTTGCCCAAAACAGTGCGCTTTTCGACTTTTAGCTGATATCTCTTCACAAGAACCTATTTTATCTTAAATTCATCTTGATTACAATATATGATATTATAGTTTTGAAATTATGAAGATTTTGGGAATTGATCCGGGAATTGCAAGGTGTGGGTGGGGAGTCATCGAAGTTCAAAATTCAAAAATCAAAATGCAAAATTGCGGTTGCATTGAAACCAGTCCAAAAAAAACGGTCGAAAAAAGACTTGAGGAAATCTATCAAGAAATCACAAAAATTATAAAAGTTCACCAGCCTGACGCTTTAGCCATTGAAGAGCTATTTTTTAACACCAATGCCAAAACCGCTTTTGTAGTCGGGCAAGCCAGAGGCGTTATTTTGCTGGCCGCGGCCCAAAATAATCTGGAAATTGCCATTTATACGCCTTTACAAGTAAAGCTGGCTTTAACCGGTTACGGCCGGGCGGAAAAACCACAGGTTGGGCAAATGGTCAAAACCTTACTCAGTCTCAAGGAAATACCAAAGCCCGATGATACAGCCGATGGTCTGGCCATTGCAATTACTCATGCATTTTCTACTAGAACCGCCAAGCTCACAAAATAGTTGTGCTATAATCAACTAAATTATGATTGGATTCCTCAAGGGAAAAGTTGAACTGCTCAAAAGGCCATTTGTGATAATTGACGTCAATGGTGTTGGTTACAAAGTGCTGGTTCCCGAAACAATTTACGCTAAATTGTCCATAGGAGAAAATCTCAAAATCTTCACTTACACCTATGTCCGCGAGGACGCGCTGGATTTGTTCGGCTTTTTGGAAGCGGAAGATTTAGGTTTATTTGAAAGCTTACTCACAGTTTCCGGCATTGGACCAAAAACAGCTTTAAACATTTTTTCTTTTGGTGAGCGGAAAGACATTATCGAAGCGATTATTAAAGGCGACGTTACCTTTTTTACTTCAGTCCCACGTTTAGGTACGAAAAACGCCCAGAAAATTATTATTGAGCTGAAAAATAAAATGGGAGCCGGTTCAGATCTGGATTTGTCGGGCAAAGATTTGTTGGAAAATGCCGAAGTGGTCCAGGCACTGAAGAATTTTGGCTTTTCGGTTTCTGAGGCGCAAAAAGCCGTGCGGGAGATTAAGCAGGTTGGATTAACAACGGAAGAAAAGATCCGATTAGCCCTTAAAAACTTAGGTAAATAAAATGGCAAAAGATAAAACTAAGACAGAGATACAGGAAACACCGGAAGAAGAAATATTATTCACTTCGCTGCGGGCTTCTTCTTGGGAAGAGTTTTTCGGGCAAAAAAAACTTAAAGAGTCGCTTAGGATTGGGATTACCGCCGCCAAAAAACGCAAAGAAGCAATTGAGCATATTCTTTTATACGGACCTCCCGGTTTAGGCAAAACCACACTGGCGCATATTATTGCCAAAGAAATGGGCGTCAATATCCGTGTCACTTCCGGCCCGGCGATTGAAAGAGCCGGTGATTTAGCTTCAATTCTCACCAATTTAGAAAAAGGCGACGTGCTGTTTATTGATGAAATTCACCGCTTAAATAAAGTAGTTGAGGAAACTTTGTACCCGGCAATGGAAGATTACGCTTTAGATATTATTATCGGTAAAGGTCCTTCGGCCAGAACCGTCCGCTTAGATTTACCGCCATTCACCATTATTGGCGCGACTACCAGAATTGGTTTAATGTCGGCGCCACTTAGGGACAGATTTGGAGTAGTTCATAGACTTAGTTTTTACGAGCCGAAGGATTTGGAGGAAATAATTACTAAAGGAGCACATAAATTAAAAGTGCCGGTTGATAAAGAATCAATTTTAGAAATCGCCAAACGGGCCAGAGGGACACCAAGAATCGCCTTAAAATTATTAAAAAGAGCCAGGGATTTTGTGCAGGTAAAGGCTGAAGGAAAATTGACCAAAGATTTAATTGCCAAAGCTTTGGATATGCTCGAAGTTGATGAGGTTGGGCTCGATTCATCAGACGTTAGATACTTAAAGTCAATAATTGAAAAACACGGTGGCGGACCGGTCGGCATTGAAACGATTGCCTCAACGATTAGTGAAGACATCGGGACAATCGAGGAAGTCATCGAGCCGTATCTATTACAAGTCGGTTTTATTAAAAAAACCGCCCGCGGGCGTGTGGCCACACCGGCGGCTTACCATCATTTAAAAATCACTCTTCCGAGAACTTCCAAACAAGAAAAACTTCTCTGAAATTGACTACAGGCCGGAATATTGCTATACTCCTCAAACTATGGAGAAGAAAGGATTTTGGGCAGGATTAAAAGAAGCTGTTTCGGATCAAGGATGGGCTGCCGCTAAAGTTGATCCCACCGATAAGAGTATCTCGGTATGGGTTGCGCATCGGGATGGAACAGTAACTAATCTAGAGAAATTTAAGCGTAGAAATCCTCTAAAAGTTTTTTGGGCAAGACGAGTATTGGCAACCGCAGGAGCATTTGCTTTAAGAGGAACAGCATTGCTAGAGATGGGAGCAACGGGAGCAAGTATTGCAAGGGGAATAAGACATAAATCAGTCCCTGAAGTATTTTTTAGCGCAACAGTTGGCGGCGCTGCAGTGGCAGCTACGGAGGTAGGTAGTGAAGCATGTAGATTAGTAGTCAGAAGTTTAAAAGCAAGGGAGGTCAAAGTGAATGTGTTATTCGAAGAGTCTACTTCAGTTCCTCAAGAACCACGACCTCAGAGTTAGTCACTAATTGTTTGAATTTTTCTTCCAACGTTTGATGACTTTCGGGATTAAGTCTTCGGTAATGCATGGGGACGGTAATTTTAGCGGCAATGGCGTTGGCGGCTTCGGCGGCTTCTTCAGCACTCATCGTGAACTTTCCGCCGATTGGCAGCATTGCCACATCTAAATTCAAAGTCTGCAAATTTCTCATCTCCGGAATAAAGTCCGTGTCGCCGGCGTGATAAATCTTTTTCCCATTCAACTCGAAAATATAACCAACCCAATTATTGGCTTTCGGGTGAAAGTTTAATTTTTCGGGATGGATGTTGTAGGCAGGAATGGTTTGAAACTTAAATCCTTTAATCTCGTAACTTTTATTTGGCTCAACCGCAAATTTTAAATCTTCGTCAATATCAATTTGTTCCAAAATGTCCGGCGGCGCGATAACCAGCGTCGTGTTGGTTAAAATTTTTTCCAGATCAGGCGGTGAAAAATGATCAGGGTGAGCATGAGTAATAAACACCAAATCGGCTTTTTCCAGTTCAGCAGGCTTTAAATCGAACGGGTCGACATAATAAATTTTATTTCCATTCTCGTCAACAAAACTGAAGCTGGCATGTCCAAACCAAGAAATGTTTTCCATAAGCTAATTATAGCAGTTGATAATTATTTCTGTGGTTGTCCGCGTTGGCGTTTTTCTAGTCGGCGTAGTTCTCTACGCGATAGTTCATGTGGGCTATGAATTACGTCTGAAATTTGTCTAGGGGTAGCCGGTGAGCGTCCAAAAGGATCAGGAGTCGCAGGAATTTCTTGATCAAATTGATGGGCAAGTAGAGTACGAATGTCTCTAGTTTCTTGAATCATCAGTCAATTTCAGTTTAATTAAATTATTCTAGGACGTCAATAGCTATTTTCGATTTTGGGTCGGTACTGGAGCGCTTCGGCAATATGTTGAGGCTTAATTTCCTTAGCGGTTTCCAAATCGGCGATGGTCCGGCTCAATTTAATAATCCGCTGATAAGACCGGGCCGACAATTGCATTTTGGTGACAGCCAGTTTCAAAAGATTTAAACATTTACCGGACAATTCGCAAAACTTTTTAATGTCTTTATTGGTCATTTCGGCGTTGGAGTTGGTTTTTGTGCCTTTAAAGCGTTTGGTTTGGATGTTCCTGGCGGCTTGGACCCGTTTTTGAATAACTTTGGAACTTTCGCTCGCTACTTTTTCTCTGCTGGTTAATTTGTCAATTTTTACCGCCGGCACGTCTAAATGAATGTCGATCCTATCCAGCATCGGGCCGGAAACCCGTTTGTGGTAGCGCAAAACCTGTCCGGGCATACACTTACAATCATGCGACGGGTCGCCAAAATAGCCGCAGGGGCAGGGATTTTGGGCGGCAAATAAAATAAACTTGGAAGGAAACAGCACCCGACCGCTGGCTCTGGATATCACAACAAACCCGTCTTCCATCGGTTG
>DATKGX010000031.1:0-12625 GCA_035510555.1 Patescibacteria group bacterium
AAAAAAGAATCGCAAAGAATTTTATGTATCTCTGAGGCGACAAAAAAGGATGCTCAGGAAATTTTGGGCATTGATAAACAAAAATTAGCAGTAATTTATCCCGGTTTTTCATTATGACAATCGGCATTGATGGTAACGAAGCAAACATCGAAAATAAAGTCGGCATTGGGGAATATGCTTTTGAACTTATTAGTCAGTTTTATAAAATTGCGTCTTCCAGAAAGGATTTAAAGTTCAAAATCTACTTAAAAACTGGTCCGAGAATGGAAATGCCGGTGCCAACTGAAAATTGGCAATACCAAATAGTCGGACCAAGGAAATTTTGGACGCAAATTGGCCTTCCCTTAAAATTACTCACGGAGAGTAGAAAACCTGATGTATTTTTTAGTCCCAGTCATTATGCCCCACGGTTTTCGCCTATGCCGACCGCAATCTCGATTATGGATTTGTCTTACATTCATTTTCCCGAGCTTTTTACCAAACACGATTTATATCAGCTTGTAAATTGGACCAAATATTCCGCAAAAAACGCTCGGAAAATATTCACGATTAGCAATTTCAGTAGAGATGATATAATCAAAACATACAAGAAAAAGCCGGAAGACGTAGAAACAACTTATCTAGGAATAAAACCGGCACTAAGCGGCAATGATAAAGTATTAAGTATGGAAGAAATGCATAAAAAATTTGGCATCACCAAGCCATATCTTCTTTTTGTCGGAACGCTACAACCAAGGAAAAACGTTGCTAAACTAATCGAGGCCTTTTCCCAACTCAAAAACAAAGAGATTGAGTTGGTGATTGTTGGCAAAAAAGGTTGGCTGTGGGAAGAGATTTTTGCCGCTCCGGAAAAATTTGGAGTTATGGAAAGAGTTAAATTCCTGGATTTTGTCGAAAACGAAGATTTACCAAGTTTATATAAAAACGCGTTGTGTTTTGTTTTACCAAGCCTTTATGAAGGCTTTGGTTTACCGGTTTTGGAAGCGATGAAATTTGGTTGCCCGGTGGTAATTAGTGATGTTTCGAGTTTTCCCGAAGTTGGTGGCGAGGCCGCGATTTATTTTGATCCGCAAAGCGTGGATGATATAGCACAAAAAATCGAGAAAGTCATTTCAGACGAGAAATTGCGGGAAGAAATGGTCAAAAAAGGTTATAATCAAATAAAGAAGTTCTCTTGGGAGAAAACAGCCAAGGAAACTCTAAAAGTACTTGAGGATTTAGAAAAACAAAAATGAAAAGAATTATTAGAAGAATAAAAACAGTTTTCTGGGAATTTGTTTATTTTAAACTTAGTCTTGATGCGCATGTGCCATCACATTATTTCAGAAGATTCGCTTATAGAATGTGTGGAGTAAAAATTGGCAGGGGTTCAACGATTCATATGGGGGCAGTTTTTTACTATCCGCCAAATATCTCAATCGGTGACGATACGATAGTCGGCGAGAGGGTAGTTTTAGATGGAAGAGCGAAGCTGACGATCGGAAACCATGTCGATATCGCTTCGGAAGTAATGATTTATAACGCCGAACACGACGTAAATGACGAAAGCTTTAAAGCAGTTTTTGCGCCGGTAATAATTGAAGACTATGTTTTTATTGGTCCACGGGCGATAATTTTGCCCGGCGTCACTGTCAAAAAAGGCGCGGTGGTTGGGGCGGGCGCGGTGGTAACAAAAGACGTAGAAGAATTTAAAATCGTCGGTGGAGTACCGGCGAAAGAAATCAGAGAAAGGCAAAATAAAAATCCCAATTACAAACTTGGCAGAGCCGCATGGTTTAGGTAACTCGCAATAAGCTTATGGACTTGTCGATAATAATTTTGAGTTTTAATACCAAAGATTTAACGCTTAATTGTCTAAATTCGATTGTCGATCAGTATCAAGCAGAATTAAAAAATAATCTATTTGAAATTATTGTAGTTGATAATGCGTCCTCAGATGAATCAGTAGTAGAAATAAAAAAACTTATCCATTCGACAAGCTCAGAACAGAATCTTAAAATTATCGAAAGTAAGGAAAATTTAGGCTTTTCCAAGGGTTGTAACTTGGGAGCCAAAAACGCTAGGGGAGATTATCTCTTATTTTTAAACTCCGATACAGAAATTAAAGATCAAGGACTTCTCAAAATGGTGGATTATCTTAAGAAAAATGAAAAAGTGGGGATTTTGGGCGGGGCGCTTCGAAATGAAGACGGAACGGCTCAGGCATCGGCCGGAAAGTTTTATAACCTATTCTATCTTTTCTTAGCAATGATTGGTTTGGAGGGATTCGGATTTTTGCGGCAGAGTCCGGATAAAATCAAGCAAGTGGACTGGGTCAGCGGAGCCAGCTTAATGATTGGAAAAAAAATCTTTGAAAAAGTTGGAGGATTTGATAAAGAACTTTTTATGTACGCCGAAGACATGGAATTATGCTTCAGAGTTAACAAAAAAGGTTTCGCCACTTATTTTTATCCCGAGGTAACGCTTTTTCATAAAGAAAGAGGCAGTAGTAATCGGACTTTTGCTATACTGAATATCTATAAGGGTATTTTGTTTTTCTATAAAAAATATAAACCTGGTTGGCAACTGCAAATTGCAAAGCTGATACTTTTTTCGAAAGCTTTCGTACTTGTATTGCTGGGGAAAATTATCAATAATAAATACTTAAAGGAGACATATTCACAAGCTCTAGAAATAAAAATATGAAAAAGATTTTTAGTTGGATTTGGGAAAACATTTTATTCCTCGAAACATTATTGCTACTTATTTTTATTCCGCTTTATCCCAAGCTTCCCTTAATTAATGTTAGAAATACGTGGGTTTATGTCAGGCTGGACGATTTTGTCGTTCTTTTTGTTTTATTGTCCTGGCTGGTGTTGCTTTTCCGGAAAAAAATATCTTTAAAAACACCACTAACGATTCCCATACTTATTTTCTGGATCATCGGCGCGGTGGCGACAACTCACGCGGTTTTATTGGTCTTTCCGCTTTTGGCTAACGTTTTTCCAAATGTGGCTTTCTTAAGTTTACTGCGTCACATTGAATACATGAGCTTATTTTTTGTCGCCTACCACGGGATGAAGGATAAAAGAATGCTACCGGTTACAATAGGCGTTTTGGTGATTACTCTTATTGGCGTAATCGGATACGGCTTTGGCCAAAGGTATCTTCAGTTCCCCGCATTCTTAACAATGAACGAGCAATTTGCTAAAGGGGCGCCAATTATACTTTCCCAGTTATCCAGGATTCCCTCCACTTTTGCGGGACAATACGATTTAGCCGCTTATCTGGTTTTGATCATTCCGATTCTGGTCAGTTTGCTTTTTGGTTTTAAAAATTGGCTAATCAGGTTTTTACTGCTTGCAACATCTGCGTTAGGGTTTATCCTTCTCCTTTTGACAGTCTCCAGAATATCTTTATTTGCTCTCCTTACGGCTCTGCTTGTTATCCTGTTTTTTCAGAAAAGAAAAATTATTTTATTAGCTATCCCGATAATAGCGATTTTTGCGATTTTGATTGTTAGCTTCAAGCCAACTATTTTAGCCCGTTTTCAGAACACGGTTAAAGAAACAGACGTTTTAGTCGATGCCAAAACCGGAGATGCCGTCGGCAATGTGCAATTCGTCCCGGCAGAATATTTTAAAGACAAGATTGTTTTACAAAAGGAAGTTAAAGACAAAGAAGAGCTGGTTAACGCTATTACAACGGAAAACGGAACCAGCGGAGCTTCCCGTTCGGCAATCTTACCGTTCGTGCTTATTCCGCCTAGAGTCCCTCTCGTTTTAGCGTCAAATATTTCTACAGGTGAAACTCTTCCTCAAGGCACAGGTTATATTAATCTCCCTCTATCTCCAGTGGTTGAGCGGTTAGGCAACTTTTATTACCAACTTCCTCCCGAAATCAAAGCTTCTTTTTCGGCGCAAGTATTGGTGCTAAGCGGGGACTTTGTCGTTAAGCGGGCGGCCGCGTATGATCTTTCTTTTACGACCAGATTTCAAGGGGAATGGCCTAATGCGCTGGTGGCCTTCCAGCGTAATGTTTTAGTCGGTAGCGGTTATGGGTCGGTCAGTTTAGCTGTTGACAACAATTATTTTCGAATGCTAGCGGAAGTTGGGCTTTTAGGCTTTACTGCCTTTTTGGTGATATTCCTGTCTTTGGGTATTTATGTTTGGAAAATCTATCCCAATATCGAATCCAAACTGGCCAAAAGTTTTATCTTGGGTTTTGTCGCGGGCGTGATTGGGCTGGCTCTTAACGCCACGTTAATCGATGTTTTCGAAGCTTCTAAAGTGGCTTATGTTCTCTGGCTTTTGCTTGGAGTAACTTTTGGTATTTTGGTTTTATACCAGAAGAATGCGTTGAATCTTTTAACAGAGCTTAAAAGGATTGCGACTTCGGCTTATGCCATTGTTGTTTATCTGCTTTCCTTAACTATCGTTTTGTTTTACCCAATGCTTGGCAACTTTTTTGTCGGCGATGATTTTACCTGGTTTCGCTGGGCCGCGCAGTGTTCACGCAATTGCGTTCCTTTGAATATCTTAATCAGTTATTTTACGAATGCAGACGGCTTTTTCTACCGGCCGGGTACTAAAGTTTATTTTTACTTAATGTACTCAAACTTCTGGCTTAATCAAGTTGTGTATCACGCCGTGTCGCTATTCCTGCACTTCGTAGTGGCCGTGCTTTTCTACCTGCTGGCCAAAAAGATTTTCAAGAATAACTTACTGGCAGTTTTGGCCGCCGTTCTTTTCTTACTGATGAGTGGAGCGACAGAAGCAATTTACTGGATTTCTTCAACCGGGTTTCTTTTTACCAGTATTTTTGCGCTTTCCAGCCTTTTATTCTTTATCTTATGGAGTGAAAAAAGAAAAATTATTTACTACGTGGCGTCCTTAGTCTGTATGTCCTTAGGACTTTTATTCCACGAAATGGGAGTAATTATCCCACTTTTAATTATTGCCTATGGCTTTAAGGACGATATGTCATGGGCTTTTGTAAAAGGGCTGATTAGAAAATTGGATTATTTATTACTGTTTGTGCCGGTTGCAATTTATCTACTGATGCGACTCCTCGCGCAAAGTCATTGGTTAAGCGGCGATTACAATTACGATTTACTAAAGCTGCCGTTTAATTTTGTCGGTAATGCCTTGGGGTACATTACTCTGACTTTGGTTGGTCAAACTTCTCTGCCTTTTTACGAAATTATCAGAAACTTCTTGAAGGGCAATATCTGGTTGAGTTTAATCTTAGTGGTGTTGGGAATTGCCGTTTTAATTTTTGCCGGTAAGAAGATGATGCACGTTTTCGATAAAAAAGAGAAAAGCATCATTACTTTCGGAGCTTTATTCTTCCTTATTTCGCTGCTGCCATTTTTAGGCTTAGGGAATATCACGTCGCGCTATAGTTATCTCGCCTCTTTAGGTTTAATTTTGATTTTCGTCATGCTGATTAAAAAATTATATGATTACCTGCTTAGTAACGGAAAAGAAATTGCTCTGGCCGTGGTTTGTGTTTTTGTCCTGGTTTTTTCTCTTTTCCATATTATTCAATTGCAACAATCATATTTTGACTGGAGCGGCGCCGGAGTAAAAGTACAAAACTTTTTTGTCTCAATAGATGATGCATACAGCGATTATTGGTCAAATACTCCGATTGAATACCACTTTATTAATGTGCCTTTACAGTATAATCAAGCTTGGGTTTTCCCGGTAGGACTTAGCGACGCGATATGGTTTGCTTTTAAAAATGACCAAGCGAGAATATTTATCGATAAAGATTTGCAGACCGCTTTACAAGAAACAACACCGTCTCTGACGAGTAAAATTTTTAAGTTTAACGATGACGGGAGCGTTACGCAAATAACCGGCACTGCTAAAGAATTACCCGTCAAAGCTTTTTAGAATTGATAATGCCTCGCTAATGAACTAAAATAATACTAATGAATAAGCTAAAGCTTGGACTTTTGATTTGTCTTTTGGCGCTTGGCTTTATAGTAAGACTTTATAAATTTAACGGTCCGGTGGCAGACTGGCATAGTTGGCGCCAGGCCGATACCTCCTCAGTCTCCCGAAATTTTGTCAGCGGTGGCTTTGATTTATTGCATCCTCGGTTTGATGATTTATCCAATGTCCCTTCAGGCATTTACGATAACCCGCAAGGGTATAGGTTTGTGGAATTTCCGATTTACAATGTTTTTCAGGCGGGATTATTCATTACTCTTGGTCATTTGACCATTGAGGAGTGGGGAAGACTAGTAACGATTTTCTGTTCTCTTTTTTCCGCAGTCTTTCTCTATTTAATCGTCAAAAGACGACAAAGTTGGTTGGCGGGAATACTGGCGACTGCTTTCTTCGTGTTTTTACCGTTCAACATTTATTACTCACGGACGATACTGCCGGATCCCTTAATGGTGACTTTTATTTTGGGAGCAATTTACTGCTTCGATTTATGGCTCAATATCAGTATTACGAATAAAGTATTAAGTATTAAGTATTTGATTCTATTTGGACTCACATTAATTTTTTCGGCCGGAGCGTTTTTAATTAAACCTTTTGCCGCATTTTTTATGCTACCAATGCTTTATTTGGCTTTCGAAAAATACGGCCTCAATTTAGTCAAAAAATGGCAACTCTGGCTGTTGGCAATTCTAGCTATCTTACCTTTTGGGGCGTGGAGAATTTGGATGCAGCAATATCCGGCCGGTATTCCGCAGAGCTGGTGGCTTTTAAACGGCAGCAATATTAGATTCCATCCGTCATTTTTCCGCTGGATTTTTTATGAGAGATTAACAAAATTAATCTTAGGTTATTCAGGCATAATAATTTTTATAGCAGCATTTATTAAAAAGTATAAAAGCCGGGATTTATTGTTTGTTCTTTCTTTTACGTTGGCAAGCCTTGTATATGTTTGTGTTGTAGCAACGGGAAATGTTCAGCACGATTACTATCAGATTTTAGTGATTCCTTCGATTGCGCTTATTTTAGCTCTGGGCTCAATTAATATAATTAAATTCTTTGAAAAATATCATAAATTTTTGGGAGTTGGCATTGTTTTTATTTTAGTGATTGTCGGCTTTTACTTTGCCTGGAATCAGATAAAAGATTTTTATAATATCGATAACCCTTCAATTATTGCCGCCGGGCAAGCGGTTGACAAACTGACGCCGAAAAACGCCAAAGTCATTGCCAATTACAATGGCGATACTTCATTCCTTTACCAAACAAAAAGAAAAGGCTGGGCCAGTTTTGAAAAAGGCTTGCCGCAGATGGTTCAAATGGGCGCTAGCTATTTAGCGCTGGTTAATCCAACGCCGGCGGATATTCATCTGGGAACAATGTATAAAATAATTGCGCAAACGCCGCAATATATAATTTTTGATTTAAGACAAAAACTATGATCCCATTAGAAAATTATTTAAAGAAAATCAAAATTGCATTCCAAGTGCTAATTAATTCGAAAGGAGCTTTTCTAACGGGATGAAAATTTTAATGGTCTCCTCATATTTACCATATCCGCTTAAGTCGGGCGGCGAGATCAGGCTGTATAATCTAATGAAGAACCTGGCCGAGAAGCACGAAATTACTTTAATCTGTGAGAAAAGGGATTATCAAACTAAAGAGGATGTTGAGGAAGTTAAAAAGATTTGCAAAAAAGTCATTACAGTAACCCGCCGTAAACAATGGACCACTGCTAATATTCTTAAAACCGGTTTGTCCATGAACCCGTTTCTAATCGTCGGACACACATCGGAAGAAATGAAGTTGGCGATTAAAGATGAACTAGTAAGAGAAAGATACGATTTAATTCACGTTGAAACTTTTTATGTCTACCAAAATTTACCCAAAGTTTCCATTCCGGTTATCTTAGTTGAGCATAATGTTGAATATTTGGCATATCAAAGGTATATCAAGCTGGCCAACCCATTTTTAAAACTGTTTTTTACCATCGATGTAATGAAGTTGAAGAAAAAAGAAGAGCAGGCTTGGCGAAAGGTGGATAAGCTGGTGGCCGTTTCCAATATGGAAAGAAGATTAATGAAAAGAGCTGATATTTCCGTTGTGCCAAACGGAGTTGACCTAAACAATTTTCAATTCAGAAGCTCACAAAATCTTCCGGAAGAAAAAAGAATTTTGTTTATAGGAGACTTTAAATGGTTCCAAAATGTCGACGCGGCCGAGGTAATCTTGAAGCAAATTTGGCCAAGAATTGGTTTAAAATTGGCGGAATCTAAAAATAGAGCGGATATTAAGCTGTGGATTATCGGGCGGAATATTCCGGAGAAAATTAAAAGTCTGGCGGCTTCGAAAAATATAATTTTGGAAGAAAACAGCAAAGAAGAGACGGCGGAAATTTTCCGTAAAGCTTATCTTCTCTTGGCGCCGATTCGAGCCGGTGGAGGGACCAGTTATAAAATTTTGGAAGCATTTGCCTCAGGCGTTGGCGTAGTAACGACCAATTTGGGGTTGGAAGGACTAGAGGCGAAAAACAACATTCATGCTTTGGCCTCCGAAAAAGAAGATGAGTTAGCGGAACTCTCCTTAGTAATGATTCAAGACCATAGCGTGTATCGAAAATTAACGCTCAACGCCAGAAAATTAGTTGAGGAAAAATACGATTGGCGGGTCATCGCCCAAAAACTAGACGAAGTTTATATGTCCTGTTTCTAATATGGATTTATCGATTATTATTGTTTCCTATAACACCAAAGAATTTTTAAAAGGCTGTATCGAATCGATTTATAAGACTACCAAAAATATCAATTTTGAAATAATCGTGGTCGATAACGCTTCATCTGACGGGACGATAGAAATTCTCAAAAAACTACAAACCGAAAATTTCCAGTTGATTGAAAACAAAGAAAATCTGGGGTTCTCAAAAGCCAATAATCTTGGAGTAAAAAAAGCTCAAGGGAGATATTTATTATTCTTAAATCCCGACGTTGTAGTTCACGCAGAAGCCTTGGAAGGAATGGTCAAGTTTATGGATGAACACGAAGACGCGGGAGCAGCTACTTGTAAATTAATAATGCCAAACGGGCAAATTGACGATGCCTCGCACCGGGGATTTCCAACACCCTGGAATGCTTTTGCGCATTTCTCCGGTCTGGCGAAAGTTCTCGGCAAGACCAAATTATTCGGCGGATATAATTTAGGATTCAAAGATTTTACTAAAACGCACGAAATAGACGCCTTGGCCGGCGCGTTTATGTTGGTGCGAAGAAAAGCAGGAGAAGAAGCGGGTTGGTGGGACGAGGATTATTTCTTCTACGGAGAAGATATTGAATTTTGTTACATACTAAAGCAAGCAGGCTGGAAAATTTATTACGTGCCCGAATATTCAACGCTTCATTACAAAGGAGTTTCCGGTGGTTTAAAAAAAGTTTCTAGGGATATCACAACTGCCAGTAAAGAAACAAGAAAGCGAACCACCAAAGCGCGCTTTAACGCCATGCGGCTTTTCTACAAAAAACATTATGAACAAAAATACCCGTGGTTTATTACCCGTTTAGTCTACCTCGGAATCTCCCTAAAACAATTTACCTCCTAAGCCACATTGTTTCATAGAATAGAGGACATTAGAGCCTATTTCATGCAGCAATAGGTAATGGAAGTATTCTAGCTAATGCTACCTCGTCCATAAATCTTCTTCGACCAAAACCGGTAATAGGCAAGCGATCAAATCTATCGTATGATGAATCTATCTCGCCCGTATTTCCCACCAAAATAGTCAAACGATCATTAGCCAGCTGACCAGGATATCTTACTCTTCTACGTAAATCTAATGTCCCCGAATAATCGTAATGCGTTGTTGGTGAAAGACCATAGTGATCATTGTCTGAAGGTCCCTTTTCTTCAGTAACACCTAATATGTCAAATCCCAATGAAGCAGCTTTTTCACCAAGTGACTGTAGAAAGCTTTGAATAGCTTCCGGGCTTGAAAAAGGAGATAAATTCTTTACTTCATATCCCTGAAAGTTTGTTGATCCACGGGGAAGAAAAAATCTTTTATCATCAACTCTTTTAGCTCCAATTATGTTTGATGAAAATTCTGCGTCGCTTGGAAGACCTCTTGCAATAAAACCTCGTAATGCTTCTAGTGCCATGAGGGGATTATAGCAGAAAAGGTTGTCAAGTCAATACGGAGAGTGGATAATTTGCTCTATGGCTAGGACTCAAACCTGGTGTTGGGGTTTGTGAAGTCCAACCGCATTAGCTATAATTCGTTTATGAGGATTGGAATTGATTGCCGTTTGTGGGAACAGACCGGTGTGGGCAGGTACACCAGAAATTTGGTTGAAAACCTCCAAAAGGTTGATAAAAAAAATGATTATGTTTTATTCATGCGCAAAGAAGATCATGACGCAATTCAAAATTCAAAATTCAAAATTCAAAATAGTAAATGGAAAATAGTCAAAACCGATATCAAATGGCATTCTCTTTCGGAACAATTGAAATTTCCCACAATTATTAGGAGAGAACACCTAGATTTAATGCATTTCCCCTATTTTTCAGTGCCAATTTTTTATAACCGTCCTTATATTGTTACCATTCATGATTTAATTATTAACCATTTTTCAACCGGGAAAGCTTCAACGCTAGCTTATCCTTCATATTTAGCAAAAAGAGAAGCTTATGAATTTGTCATTAAGCAAGCGGCTAAAGGTGCCAAAAAAATTATTACACCCTCTAACGCGACTAAGCAGGAGATAATTGACCACTTAAAAATTGCCGAAAATAAAATTGACGTTATTTACGAAGCAGCGGAAATCAAGAATCAAGAATCAAGAATCAAGAATCAAGAGTATGGAAAGTATTTTTTATACGTCGGCAATGCTTACCCGCATAAAAATTTAGAGCGGTTAGTTCAGGCTTTCAAGATTCTAACTCGGGGGACTATCGGCGTAAACATCGGTGCCACTCGCCAGTCGCGCTTTTCGGATGACGCTCGCCAAACTTTGTCTCAGAGCTCAAAATCAACCCGCTCGCTAAACGAAAGCCTTTCCTCAAAGCCGGTGAACAATGATGCGACGGCTTTCGATTTACCTCAAAGCGGACTAGCTCATGACCCCTCTCTCTCAAATCTAAAACTAATTTTAGTAGGGGAGAAAGATTATTTTTATCAGCGACTAGAAAAAGAAAATCAGTCGGATAACATAATTTTTTACGGAAAAGCCAGCGATAAAGAATTGGTAAGTTTGTATACAAATGCTGTTGTCTTAGTAGCGCCATCGCTGATGGAAGGGTTTGGCTTGCCGGTTTTAGAAGCGATGTCTTTAGGATGTTTAGTGGTAGCATCAGACATTCCGGCATTTAAAGAAATAGCCGGAGATAACGCTCTTTATTTCAACCCGCAGGACGAGAACGATATTTATTTAAGATTAAAAGACGTTTTGGAAAACGAAGAGAAATATAGGGAAGAAAAACTGGAAAAAGCTCTAAGGAAATCGCAACAATTCTCTTGGGAAAAAGCTGCCGAACAAACTCTCAATGTTTATGAATCCCGTTAGAAAGATTTTTTTAGAAAGTTGTGATTTCTTGTTTATAATAAGATTTCGAAAGGAGGACTTTCTAACGGGATGAAAGTAGCTTTAGTTTATGATCGGGTAAATAAATGGGGTGGGGCGGAAAGGGTGTTACTGGCTCTCCATAAAATATTTCCGGATGCTCCTTTGTTCACATCGGTTTATAACCAAAAAACAGCGCCCTGGGCAACAGTTTTCAATATCAAAACTTCTTTTTTGCAAAATTTTCCCAAAGCGCAAACTTCGCACGAGCTTTATGCATCTTTAATGCCACTAGCTTTTGAAAGCTTTAATTTTGACGACTACAATTTGGTGATTTCCGTTACCAGCGAAGCAGCCAAGGGCATCATTACCAAACCAAAAACCCGCCATATTTGTTATTGCCTAACGCCGACAAGATATTTATGGAGTGGCTATAACGATTATTTCAAGGGTTCAATATTTAGATTATTGTCAAAGCCGGCAGTTGCATATTTAAGAAATTGGGACAAAGTAGCAGCTCAAAGGCCAGATGAGTACATTGCAATTTCGACAGAAGTTCAGTCGCGTATCAAGCGCTATTACAATAGAGAGTCAGAGATTATTTATCCACCTTCAGAAATGGCAAATGGCATCCGTTCGACAGGCTCAGGACAAGAATGGCAAATGGCAAATGGCAAAGAAAATGGAGATTATTTTTTGGTTGTTTCAAGGCTTACAAATTTTTACAAAAGAGTTGATCTTGCAATCAAAGCTTGTAATGAGTTGCAGTTGCCTTTAGAAATTGTCGGCAGCGGTTCAGACAAAAAGAAATTGCAGAAAATGGCCGGTCCAACCGTAGAATTTTTAGGCAATTTAACTGACAAAGAACTGGCAATCTATTATCAAAACTGCCGGGCATTAATTTTTCCGGGCCATGAAGATTTTGGTCTGACCATGGTTGAGGCTCAATCTTTCGGTAAACCGGTCATCGCATATCGGGGCGGGGGAGCATTAGACATTATCAAAGAAGGCGTCACGGGTACATTTTTTGACCAGCAAACCGTTGGTAGTTTAAAGCAAGTCTTGAAAAGCTTTAATAAGAACAGCTATAATACAAAATTGTGCAGGGAAAATGCAGAGCGGTTCACGTTTGCACAATTTGAG
>DATKGX010000032.1:0-4126 GCA_035510555.1 Patescibacteria group bacterium
ATTTTGATACCGTTTAAATTAAAATTAAATGGATATTCAAGCGCCAGTGGCAAATGTTTGCTGTCGAAATTATGCACTAAATAATTAGTAACAATTTTTGTCGCTTTTTCCAAAGCCTTCTTCTCGTGAGTTTTACTGGAATATCCCTCGTTTATCCAAGCGTCAGCAATAATTTTTTTAACATTACTGATTTTTAGTTTCTTGCCGGTTTGCCAATTTTGATAAAAATTGCGAAGTGCCGCGTGTACGCTGGTGCCAAAACTTTGCGCTGAAGTTTGCGGAGTGGGGATTTTAAGAATATATTTTAATTTATAGTGCAGGGGGCAAATGTCAAAGGTTTGCAGTTGGGAATACGAAAGATAATTAACGGATGTTCCAACGCTTAATTTTTCTTTCTCTTTAACACCTTTTTTATTGGCCCATTCGAGTAACGATAATTGCACATCTTCCGGTTCGTTTTTACTCAATACTTTTTCAACGTCTTTTGCCAGTAATGTTTCATAAATAAAAGGAGAAAGTTTTCTTTCCCGTTTGCCTTCGCCGTAAAAATTGGCAGCGGTTAAAAATAATAAATCACGGGCGCGGGTCAACCCGACATAAAAAAGCCGGCGTTCTTCTTCCAAATGAAAATCTCCACTGGGCAAAATTTCCTTAATCAGTTTTTGCGGAATAGGAATTTTTTCATGTCGTTCGCGGGTCGGAAATCTTTGCGCAACTAAATTTACCAGAAAGACAACCGGGAATTCTAAACCTTTGCCGGAGTGAATTGTTAAGATATTCACAGCGTTATTTTCGGACCAGTCTGTGTCTGTAGCCAGAGGACTTTCTCCCATTTGCATGGAAAGATCAATCCAATCAACCACGTCAAAAACAGATGCTGTCTGGTGATCGGTCTCGTAAGTTTTTAATTTATCAAAAAACTTGGCGATATTTTTGGCAATTGTTTCATCCTTAAGCGTTTTATATTCAACAATGTTTTTAATTAATCCGGAGTCTTCTAAAAAGTAATATAGAATTTGTCCGGCAGTTTCTTTATGGATTAATCCCAAATGTTTTTTAACCATTTTGTAAAAATTATCAATCGCCTCGCTTGTCTTAGCGTTGAACAAAATCTCACTATTTTTTTCCAAAGCTTCAAAAAGCGAATAGTTTTTTCGCTTGGCTAAATTTATCAGCGCGGCAATTTCCACACTATCTAAACCAAAGATTGGCATATTCAAAACCCGATACAAAGAGGCAGAATCCTCAAAATTATAAAGTACTTTTAGGTAGGCGATTAAGTCTTTAATTTCTTCCTGATGGAATAATCTTCCCGGCCCTAAAAATTGGTAGGGAATCCTGGCTCTTTCAAGCGCCCTGACGAAACTTTCCGCGTGATCGTTAGCTCTGACTAGAATCGCAAAATCTTTATAAGCGTATTTGCCATTTCCGTTCAACCTTTCAATTTGTTTTACAACCGCTTCCGCTTCATCTTCAACTCTAGTCTTGTAGAGAAAAGATATTTTTTCGCCCTTAATTTTGCGGACGGAAATAAGTTTCTTATTTAACTTTTCTTTAACTTCCAGCCGGTCAGGATTATTGTTTTGGATTAGCTTGTAAGAGCTGTCTAAGATTTCTTTGGTGGAGCGGTAGTTATTGATTAGTGTCACAATTTTCACTTTGAGGAATCTTCGTCTGAATTGGATAATGTTGGAAATGGAACTGCCGCGGAAGCGGTAAATTGATTGGTCGTCGTCGCCGACAACAGTAATATTTTTTTTATTTCCGGCTAGCATTATCGCCAATTCGTTTTGGGCGAAGTTAGTGTCTTGAAACTCGTCAACTAAAATATATTCAAATTGATTTTGATAATTTTTCAAAATGTTTTTTTTCAGACGGAAAAGCCTCAAGACATTAGAAATTAAATCGGAGAAATCCATGACGCCTTCTTTATTTTTTAACTCTTCGTAAGTTTTGTAAGCATTGGCTAGCTCAAAGTATTTCAGGTATTCCTCTTTATTCTTTTTTAATTCCTTGTCATTTCTAGCAAATTTCAGATACTCAACTGGCGATACGTCTTCATCTTTTAATCTGGAAAAATGTTGGAGGAGCGCCTCTAAAAATTTATTGGGATTGCCTAAAGGCCGGAAATAATTTAAATCAAACTTAAAAAGATTTTGTCTTAAAAATAAAATGCTTTCCGCTTCGGTCATTAATTTATAAGAGGGATTTAATCCAATGTGAATACTTTCATTGCGTAGAATCCGGTCGCAAAAAGAATGGAAAGTGGAAATCCACATCTGGGTATAACCGTAGGGCATTGCTTGATCAACTCTTTCTTCCATTTCTTTGGCCGCTTTTTCGGTAAAGGTTAAAGCCAAAATCCGGGAAGGTTCAACCTTTTTTTTGAGGACCAAGTGTTTAATTCTTTCAGTAATGACGGTAGTTTTGCCTGTGCCGGCGCCGGCAATAATCAAAAGCGGTCCCGTGCCGTGCTTCACTGCTTGAAGCTGATGTCTATCAAGTTTTAGACCTGCCTTCATCAGGGGTATTGTATCATTTTGTGCTTTTAATATTCCAGCTTATTCTACAATGACCGTTCCTTTTTGACTTTGGTTTTGGCTTAAGAAATTGTAGTAAGTATAGGTTCCCGGTTTATTAAAAACAGTAGAGAAGCTGGAGCCGTTGGCAAATTGTCCAAAATTTAAGAATGGATACAAAAGATTGGTTGGATAATTATCGGAATTAACAGTTCCAACTACGCCACTATTATTTAACCAAACGATTCTTGTCCCGGTTTTTATAGTTAATACTTGTGGATTAAAGCCTGTGCTAGTTAGCGTAACTGTTTCTGACGGAACATTTTTTTGATTATTAATTTTGGGAACGTTTTGTGTTACCGGATTTTGCGTTAGATTTTTCTGCTGGGAATTATTTAAAAATAAATAACCGGTGACTAAAGCTGAAACGAACACTATTAAAATAAGAAAGGAGATTAAATATTTATTCATTGCTCACCTCCTCTTTGTCTATTTCTTTTTGTTTCCCTTCTAGAGTTTTTGTTGCATGAAGTTTTTGACCAAGGCTCGAGAATCCGGATAAGACATTGCCAAACTGTGAATAAGCATTATTAATATGCTTTCCAAGCGTTGACATATTCTCTTCAATTTTTTCGTAATCAATCTGCATGCTTCTTAAAAGTGTAAATAATTCTCTAGATTTACTTTCGATTTTCTTGCCCTCAAAAGATAAGAGAATGGTTTGCAAATGCGCATACAAAGTGGATGGGGAAACCATATAAACTCTCGCTTTTCTTGCGTAGTCCAAAACTTCAATTTGGTTTACAATTTCATAATAAACCGATTCACTGGGAATATACATTAATGCAAAATCCATTGTCCCTTCGGAGGGCAAAATATATTTTTTGGAAATCGCGTCAATGTGTTTTTTAACGTCCCGCACAAATTCTTTTTCAAACATTTCTTTTTCCGCTTTTTCCGATGTCTTAACCATTTTTTGGTAATTTTCCATCGGGAATTTACTATCAATCGGTAAGATTCCTGCATCAGTTTTGATGGCGGCGTCGACTTTTTCACCGGACTTAAATTCGTATTGCAAATGGAAACTGCTTTTGGGAAACATCTGGGCAATTAAATCTTTCAGTACTTGTTCTCCAATATTGCCCCTTAACTTCGGGCTTTTCAGAAAATCCTGCAGTTCGCGCATATTACGCCCGATTTCACTCATCTGCCCGACCTCTTTTTCCACGTCCCTAATAACTCTGGCAGCAGTATCCAAGCGCTCATTCATTTGTTTCGTGTTCTCTTGAAGCGTTCTCACGGTTTCGGTAGAGGAGCTACTGATGGTTGACTGCATAGTTTTTAACCATTCCAAAAGCGCAGCATCTGGTTTTTGTTCAGACAGTTTTTTATTCAAAATATAAGCGAGGAGTATGAATCCAAGGATGATTATTGCGGTTGAAATTAAAAACTCATTGGGCATATTCCTATTTTAACATTATTATAAAACTTTTACCCAAAATTGATTAGCCTCATTTTGACATCTGATATAATAAAAATATGTCCGATAATTCTTGGTACATGGACCGTTCAATTACTACTCCCAAAGCGGATCCTCCAAAAGATAA
>DATKGX010000033.1:0-63003 GCA_035510555.1 Patescibacteria group bacterium
TTGGGCTTTTTCAATATCACTAACTCATTGCTAGACACATTTTTAGTCGACGGTCTTTTGATAGCGATGATGGTCGCAATCAACAAAAAAATCTCGTTGATTCCCGGGATGTTACAAAATTTAATTGAAATGGCAATTGAAGCTTTCTATGAAATAACCGAGTCTGTCGCCGGAGAAAATGCCTCGCGAATATTTCCTTACCTAATGAGCTTTTTCTTATTTATTTTGCTGGCTAACTGGTCCGGACTTATTCCCGGTATCTCCGCTATCGGACTGAAAGAAGGAAACACTATTGTACCGTTTTTAAGACCTGCCACTAGCGACCTTAATACTACATTGGGACTGGCCTTGATATCGCTGGTCGCGACTCATGTTATGAGTATTAGAGTAACCGGCATAAAAGATTACGTAGGTAGATATATTTCCTTAAACCCATTAAATTTGTATATTGGAATCTTAGAAGCAATCGGAGAAATTGTGAAAGTGGTTTCGCTCTCTTTCCGTCTTTTCGGCAACATTTTTGCCGGTGAAATAGTCCTGGGAACAGTCTCCACGATCTTTGCTGTTTTATTTCCTCTTCCGTTTTTAATGCTTGAGGTCGTCGTCGGACTGGTGCAAGCTTTAGTATTCTCGATGTTAACAATGGCCTTTATGGCAGTTTTAACTACGCCTCATCATCATGAAGAAGTAAGGGAGGTGAGCGTAAAATGAATATAACATTCGGTGTAACCGGAGGTTTGATTATTGCAATCGGAGGACAAATGGCAGCTTTGGCTATTGGTATAATCGGTGGAAAAGCTATGGAAGCCATTGGTAGAAATCCTGAAGCAACCGGTAAAATTTTGCCAGCCATGCTTTTAGGAATGGCCTTTGCAGAAGCTATCGCAATTTATTCTTTGATTTTAGCTTTCATAAAGTAAAATTATGGAAATATTAAAGACTTTTGGTGTTGACCCAATTTTATTGGGCGCTCAAATCATAAATTTTCTGATAATTTTTTATCTGCTCAAACGGTTTTTATACAAGCCGGTGCTTGGAATGCTTAAAAAACGTGAGGATAAAATCAAAGAAGGCATGAAACAGGCTGAAGAAGCCAGAATTACCTTAGAAAAAACACTTGAAGAAGAAAAAAAGATTTTTGCCAAGGCGCATGACGAAGCCAAAGCACTGATAGTTGATGCCAAGATGCAGGCCTTGGAAGTGTCAAAAGAAATCGAAGACAATACTAAAAGGCAGGCTGAAAAAATATTACTTGACGCCAGAGCGCAAATTGAGCAAGATACGAAACGCATGGAGATAGAGCTTGGAGAAAAAATCAGTGTCTTAGCCAAAGAGATGCTGGAAAAATCGTTACAGGGGGTAATCGGAGAAAAAGAACAACAGCAAATTGTTGCCAAAGCGGTTAAAAATATTAAAAATACAAATTAATTATGACAACCAAACAAGTTAAAAAGTTAGCGGTCGCCAGTTACACCAGGGAATCATTGGACTCTCGGAAAGTAAATCGAATAACTAAGCTCTTAAACCGCACGCAGTTAAAACGTTATATTCAGTTTTTAAGGATTTTGGAGCAAAGTAAAACTTTAAAAATAATTATGGCAAAACTTGACACGAAAGGTTTACTAACCAAGCAACTAAAGAAAAAATTTCCCAACAAGAAACTGGAATTCTCAGAGGATAAATCGTTAATTGCCGGCTTTAAATTAATCGATAACGACATTATCTATGACTATAGCCTAAAAAATACTTTCGAAAATTTGGTATCATATATAAATCACTAAATGAATAGTTCAGAAGAAATTATCAAGCAATTGGAGAAAAAACTCACCGGCTTTACCACCGACGGAGCGTCTAAAAACGTCGGCGTTGTCGTAAAAAATACCGACGGCGTAATTGTCGCTTCCGGATTATCCAAAGCCATGATGGCAGAGTTAGTGGTATTTGATAATGGCGCACAGGGAGTTGTATTAAATCTTGATGAAGATTATTGTTCGATAATTCTCTTAGACAAGTCCACCGATATTAAGGAAGGCGACAGCGTTAAAACCACCGGCATACTTTTAAGCATTGAGGTTTCGGAAAGCTTAGTCGGTAGAGTCGTCGGAACACTCGGTGACCCACTCGACGGCAAACCAAAAATTAAGGGAGGCAAAAAAATGCCGCTCGAAAGAATTGCTGCCGGAGTTATTCAGCGAGAACCGGTTAATACTCCGGTCAAAACCGGCATTAAAGCCATTGATACCATGATTCCAATCGGACGTGGGCAACGGGAATTAATTATTGGAGACCGTGGAATTGGCAAAACTGCCATCGCTATCGATACCATAATCAACCAAAAGCAAGCCAGTAAAGTTAAAGGCGCCAAACCAATGATTTGCGTTTATGTCGCAATTGGTCAAAAACAAAGCACGATTGCTCAAGTGGTCGAAAAATTAAGAGAAACGGGCGCCATGGATTATTCAATCGTGGTGGTTGCTTCGGCTTCTGATCCGGCCGCCTTGCAATATTTGGCTCCGTACGCCGGCGTTGCCATTGCTGAATACTTTATGGAAAAAGGCCAAGATGTCTTGGTTGTTTACGATGATTTAACCAAACACGCCTGGGCTTACCGGCAGATTTCTCTGGTTTTACGCCGTCCCGCCGGAAGAGAAGCATATCCGGGAGACATTTTTTATCTCCACTCCAGACTTTTGGAAAGAGCCGTTAAGATGAATAAAGAAAATGGAGGAGGATCAATTACCGCCTTACCAATTATTGAAACACAGGCTAATGATATTTCCGCTTATATCCCCACTAACGTAATCTCGATTACCGACGGACAAATCTTTTTACAGCCTGACTTGTTTAATGCCGGAGTAAGACCCGCGATTGATGCCGGGAACTCAGTTTCCAGGGTCGGAGGAAGCGCTCAAACCTCAACAATTAAGTCGCTGGCAGGACGGTTGAGATTGGAAATTGCCCAATATAATAATTTAGCCGCCTTTGCCCAATTCGGCAGCGATTTGGATGAGGCCACTGCCAAACAATTAGAAAGAGGCAAACGCACCGTTGAAATTTTGAAGCAACCGCAATACAACCCACTAGCGGAACCCCTGGAATACTTAAGTGTTTGGTTGGTAACCAGCGGAACTTTGGACAATGTTACCATCGAAAATGTGACGAGATTTGAAACCGAATTCCATGATTACATGGTACGCAAGGAAGCAAAACTATTGGACGAACTATCAACCGGCCAAAAACCGACAGAAGAATTATTAAAGAAAATTGAAAAAGCAGCTGAAGGATTTAAAAAAAGTTTTTCTTAAGTTATGGCAACACTTTTAATTTTAAAAAGGAGAATGAGAACGGCGTCAAACGTCTCGAAAACGACGAAAGCGTTTCAAATGATTTCCGCTTCAAAGCTTAAAAAAGCCCAGAATGCGGCCGAATCATCAAAGCCATACGTCGAAAAACTGGATAGCATTTCCAAAGCGCTGGAGAGAAGAGTTGACAAAGATAACCTACATCAATACATGATGTCGCAAACAAATGTCAAAGCAAAACTATTAGTCGTCATTTCTCCGGACAAAGGACTTTGCGGAGGATTAGTTACCAATTTACTTCGGGAAGTATTGCATTATAACAACAACGAGAAAACTTATTACATAACTGTGGGCAAAAAAGCGGAAAGGGCAGTGGCGTCACTTAATAAAGAGGTTATTGCTTCTTTTCCTTTTGGCACTTCCCTACCCCAATTTGAAATGGTCTTCCCTATCGCAAAATTGGTTAACGAATATTTCTTAAATAAAAAAGTTGCCGAAGTGGCAATTCTTTCGACTAAATTTACCAGCGTTTTCTCCCAAGTACCTGGTTTTAACACTCTCCTACCGGTTAAGCTGGCTGAAACAGTCGAAGCTGATAAATCAGTCACGCTTTTTGAGCCAAACGTCGACATGCTACTTCCCGACCTTTTACAGCACTACTTGGAAATGGTAATATATCAAAGTTTACTGGAAGCTTATGCTTCGGAACAAGCGTCAAGGATGATTGCGATGAAGAATGCAACAGATAATGCAATAGACATCATTTCCGAACTTAGACTTGAATACAACAAGACCAGGCAAGAAAAAATTACCAACGAACTTTTAGATATCGGAGGAGGACAGACAGCATATGAGTAAAAATCAAACAGGGATTATTATTGGCATTCAAGGACCGGTCGTAAACATTCGGTTTGAAGAACAGACGCCTTTGGTACATGAAGCTCTGGAAATTGAACTTTCCGGAAAGGAAAAATTAGTACTGGAAACGGCTTTAATTACTGGCGACAACGAAGTCCGGGCTTTGGCCATGGGCTCAACCGATGGACTAACGCGAGGTATGGAAGTCAAGAGAACTTTTAATCCGGTTATGGTCCCTGTCGGCCTTAAAACATTGGGTAGAATTTTTAACGTCTTAGGAGAACCGGTCGATGGTGAAAAATTTGACCGCACTCAGAAAGATGTCAGCTTAGAACCAATCCACAAAAATCCACCGGCCTTAATTGATCAAGAAACAAAACCACAAATTCTGGAAACCGGCATTAAAGTTATCGATTTAATCGCGCCGTTTACCAAGGGTGGAAAAACCGCCGTTTTTGGCGGAGCCGGAGTCGGTAAAACCGTCATCATTAAAGAACTGATCCGAAACATCGCCGCCGAACACAAAGGCCACTCGGTTTTTGCCGGAGTCGGAGAAAGAACCAGAGAGGGAAATGATTTATGGATTGAAATGAAGGAAGCTAAGGTCTTAGATAAAACCGTTATGGTCTTTGGCCAAATGAATGAGCCGCCTGCAAATAGATTGAGAGTCGCTTTAACCGCATTAACCATGGCCGAGTACTTTAGAGATGTTAAACATGAAGACGTCTTACTTTTTATCGATAACATTTTCCGCTTTGCCCAAGCCGGCTCCGAGGTATCGGCCCTTTTAGGTAGAATGCCATCGGCTGTCGGATACCAACCAACCCTTTCTTCGGAAATGGGAGAAGTCCAGGAAAGAATCACTTCCACTAAGCATGGCTCAATTACTTCGGTGCAAGCAGTCTATGTTCCGGCTGACGACTATACCGACCCGGCGCCGGTCACCGTCTTTGCGCATTTAGACGCAACCATTGCTTTAGAGAGATCAATTGCCGAACAAGGTATTTATCCGGCCGTAGATCCTCTTAATTCAACCTCGAGGATATTAGACCCGAATATCGTCGGTAAAGACCACTACGAGGTCGCCAGAGGCGTCCAAAAGGTGCTACAAAAGTACAAAGACTTGCAGGATATCATTGCCATCTTAGGTATTGACGAGCTGTCCGACGAAGATAAATTGACCGTTGCAAGGGCTAGAAAAATCCAAAAATTCTTAAGCCAGCCAATGTTTGTCGCCGAAGTCTTTACCGGAACTCCTGGAAAATACGTTAAAACCGAAGATACGGTTAGGGGTTTTAAGGAAATCTTGGAAGGCAAACACGATAAACTTCCCGAACAGGCCTTCTTTATGGTAGGAACAATTGAAGAGGCGGTTAAAAACGCAAAATGAAACTGGCTTTAGACATTATTACCCCAATCAAAGTAGTTCTTTCCGAGGAAGTCGATGAAATTACGCTGCCTACTGTTGACGGTGAGATTTCCATACTTCCCAACCACGTTAATTTATTAACCAAAGTTGCCCCCGGCGAAATGGTAATTAGAAAGGGCGCGCAAACCGATTTATTTGCCATTACCGGTGGATTTTTAGAAATTGCCAATAATCATGTGAATGTTTTGGCCGACTATGCTGTACACGCTGATGATATCGAAATTGCCAAAGTCGAAGAAGCTAAAGAACGGGCGCAAAAAGCGATGAAAGAAAAAACAACCGAAGAAGACTTCCGGGTTGCCAACGCCGAGCTGGCCAAATCTCTTTTACAATTGAAAGTAGCACGCAAACGCAAAATCCGCGTTTAACCCCAATCTTGCTCTTTAGGACATAATTTCATAAAATAAGGTAGCGCCGAAGTAACTCAGCTGGTAGAGTAACTCTTTCGTAAAGAGTAAGTCGTGGGTTCGAATCCCACCTTCGGCTCAAAGTGGGATGAGAAGCGCCGCTTCTCTGAAGCTAGTCCCCTTGGGGGAAATCTCAAACGGAGTGCGATACTGGGCGCGAAGCGCAGCATGCACCACCTTCGGCTCAAATTTTGACTAAGTATGATATAATTTGCTTATGAACGAAGAACTAATACCATATTTTGGATACGGAGCTAATAGAGATACGCAAATGATGGAAGAAATTACCGGCGCACAGGGATTAGTTGGCTCACCTGCAACTTTAAAAGGTTGGGGGCTTTGCGTTCAGAGAATAGATCAAGTTCCCAATGTAGTTTTAGCATCTGCTCCAGCTCCAGTTTCAGTAAGAACATTGCTTGATAATGCCTGTCCTCCCGATTTCGTTAGTTATACAATAAGGCCTGATCCCGACAATGAAGTTACAGGCATGATTTTTATGCTCAATCCGCTCCAACGAGAGCTAGTTAGAAATTGGGAATTAATTGATTTTGGTTGGTATCGTGACATTAAAGTCTCAGTTGTAACCCCTGAAGGAGAAAGTATTCCCGTTCAAACGGAAGCATTAGGAGAAGGACAAGAAGTAGATAGAGAAGTTAACGGACACGATTATCCAACTTTTTTAAATGACAGGGAATTTATGAGAACTAATGCAGAAAGTGCAAGAAGTGAATATTTTGAAATGATAGGAGTATCTCCAGAAGGCACGACTATTACTCCAGAGTCTACTCAACCTGCGACGAAAGAAAAATAGACATTGGGTCCTCTGCTTGATTAGGGTTTGAGAGATTGATAGAATAAACGGTAGAACAAATGAGAAGGTCGAGATTAAACAAGAATTTTGAGAAAAAGACCAAGCGGACGATGATTTTAAGTATTATCGGCATTTTGATAATCTTATTTTTGCTATTCCGGTTCGGGATTGATGCTTTAGTCAACTTCAGTCTGTTTATTTCCGGCAATAAAAACCAGGCAACCACGCAAAACGGAAACCAAATAAATTATGTGGCAACGCCAATTCTCAATCCCCTGCCGCAAGCCACCAATAGCGCTCAAATTGTTATTTCCGGACGATCATCCAAGGGCTATCAAGTGCTCCTCTACGTAAATAGCAGCAATGTTGACCAAGTTAATGCCGATGAAAACGGTAATTTTGTTTTTAGCGAAAATTTGACCAGTGGCGACAACCAGATAAAAGCCAAGGCAGAGACTAACAATAAACAAAGTGATTTTTCCGACACGATTGACGTTACCTTAAAAAACTCGCCGCCCACCTTGGATGTTTCCTCACCTTCGGATGGACAGGGATTTAACAAAAACCAAGTGAATACCGGAAATACCATTAATGTCACCGGCAAAACCGATGCCGGCGTAAGCGTTACTGTGAATGGTTTCTGGGCTGTGGTTGACGACGGCAATAATTTTTCCTACACGCTTCCCCTGCAAAATGGCGACAATCAAATTAAAATCGTAGCAGTTGACCAGGCGGGAAATAAAGCGGAGAAGGATTTAAAAGTTAACTTTTCTCAGTAAGCGCACTCAATACCCAAATCCACTCAAGAATCAAAACGTAAAATAGACTGTTGACGAAAAATCCATCTATAATCAATCCTGCCAGCCCACAGAACAGCACAACCGCATAAATATTCTTCTGAAGATTATTTTTTGCCAATGAAAAAATCTTAAACAGTAAGTAAATGAAAGCAAAAAACCCAACAACTCCAGCGGTCGTCAAAATAAACAAAAAGCCATTGTCTGTTCCCGCTCCGGAATGTGTAATTTGCCAATAAGCGTTACTTAAGCCATTTTTATGTTGCGCGTAGCGATAGGCGTTGAATCCAACCCCAAGAATCGGGCTTTGCTGAAAAATCTTGAACCCCGTCTGCAAAGAATCTAACCTTTCAAGGCTTGAAGTCTGTCTGAAGAAATTTGTACCTTCAGTAGAAAAACTTTTTGGCAAAAGGAAAATGATTGCAATAATTCCAATTAGACAAACCGCGATTAATTTCTTTTGGCCTTTGATAATTAAGAAAGTGGCAACTGAAGCGATTAGCATTATTAGAGCGCTGCGAGAATAAGTTAGGTAAATAGCAATTAAAGTAACCGTAGAAATACCAAGAGATATTAAAGTTTTCAAGCGATTTTTTTTCTGGAAATATTTATAGACAAAACTTAGAGAGAACAAGAAATAGAAAACAAAAAATGCTCCGGCGAAATTTGGGTCCAAGAAGCTACTAAACATCCTGTACAGATGCTCGTCCCAGCCTAAATAGTAAAGGTTTCTTAGGCTTGGATAAAAGAAAAATTGCAGATACCCCAAAACAATAACCATCAAGCCGGAAAAAAGCAGTAGGTAAGAAATTCTATTTTTAAACTTTACGTCGAATTTAGAAACTATTACATAAATTAACCCGTACGCTATCCACCTGACAAGATAAAGTGCTGAAATCGCTAAGTTCGTTGCACCTAAGTTCGGGAAATTAATTAGTAATGAGATTAAACCGATAACGGAAAAGACAATGATTGGTTTACTTAATTTCCCAAAAGTGAACTTTCTTTTCTTCAGAATGTGGTTTATAAACCAAACTAAAATAACCCCAACAAGCAAAATATCATTCAGAGAAAACGCCACGCCATTTAGTAGCTGAATGCGGCCGACTTCGGCGACCGGAAAAGCCAAGAGGAAAATGATGAATGATAATTTTAGTAAACCCATTGTTTGCCTTCTTTGATATATAACCTAACTTTCGTTAACTTATTATAGTAAATTTGCTGCCAATCGGAAAATCTTGCCGGAATAATCCCGGATTGCACGGCAATGTAATTGAACTTATCACCTTTTTTAACCCAAGTCGAATCAATATAATTAAAATTAACGTAATAAAGTTTATTAAAACCATATAAAAGAACCGTATCGTTTTTAGTTAAATGGCTTGCAAAGTAATTATCAGTATCGTAAAAATCACCGAAGGAAAAATTTAAATACTTTGTCAAGAATTCCGCTTTTGTCTCTCTTCCTAAAATCACCGGCACAAACTTAGCATTAGCAATACTTCTGTAACCTACAGAAATTAAGCTGACCAAGATAACAACGCCCACAAGAAATATTTTTAGACGCTTTGTTCCAATCCTACTGATTACGTATGCCGCCAGAATCGAAAAAACGGGTAGATACGGCAAAATAAATCTTCCTCCTCTGACTTGTTCGGTTAAATACCAAATTATTAAGGCAAGGATTGAATAAATCGATAAGGTTTTAATCTTAAAATTAAATTTTTTAAACCCTAGAATAAATAACGGTAAAACAATTAAATAGACCGGCGATATCGGGTCATTAAGTCTTAAAAAGAAATTATAAGCGTCGGATGCGATTGACATAATATTTGGTAAAGAAATAAATGAGAAAGTTGAGGAAGAATCCAGCTGAACTTGACTTAAGTATGGATAGAGTGGATTTCCGGTATTAATGTAGGAAAAGATAAACCATGGCAAAGGAATAATAAATGTCAAAACGCAAAAAAGTAAATAGTTCTTCGCTACTTCTAACCATTGCTCTTTTTGCATAAATTTTTTGTATATAAATAAGGCTAAAAATATCAGCAGTGAAAATGCAGCCACCAATTTAGCCGTTACGGCTAACCCTAAAATTATTCCTGAAATAATTAACCACTTCCGCTTCTTACTTTCGAACCAATTTAAAAACCCCCAAATCGCCAACAATTCGAAAAAGCCTCTGGATAAATCAACGTAGGCGGTAATCGTCTCCCAACCAACGACCAAATTAGCGTAAAAAATCGCGGAGGCAAGTATAGAGAATTCTTTAGACATAAATTTCCGTGCAATTTTATATATCGCTATCAGTATCAGTATTCCAAAAGCGAAATGAATTAGTTTAGCCAATGAATCATTAGCTAAGATTAGCGCCGCAGTATAAAGCATTTCCGTTAATTTCGGCATTACCGAGTAGGCCATTTTTACTCCCGGGATATAAATAATCCGGTGGTCAAAGATATACAGTTTGGGAAGAGTTAGATGATACCAAAGGCTATCATAAGAAATTTCCGGCCCAAACACTCCGATTAAATTAATTAGCACTTGAATTAAAATTATCAAAGCAACACAACTAAACAGCTTATTTTTCTTAAACCATAGAAATAATTTCTTGAGGCTTGGTATTTTGAATAGATACTTAAGTTTCTCTCGATAGAAAATTGCCAGCATTGAGAAATAAACGAGGGTGATTATTAAAACAGGAAGTTTATAGAATAAACTAGATATTCCCAAGAAGAAAATAAGATATGAATAAATACCAATTAAAATAGCTAAGGCAAACATATTCCTCCTCTACACAATAAATAATTTAGATAGAGAATCAGTACGATAATGACAAATATTATATACGTTAAGAGTGCGATTTTTTTCATCTTATCCTCTAATAAACTGCAACGACCAAAAATACTGCATTAAATTCATTAAGATTACGAAAACAAACACCACGTTGGCAAAAATAGTCCAGCGCTTGCCTAGATTTTCAATTTTACTTAAGAATATTACAAACAGGAAAAATGGCACAGGAGTAAGTATTAAAAAATAATGTAAATAGATATCATTGGAATAAAAAAGAAAAAGGAAGAGCGGAATCAAAAACCAGACAAATAAATAGCGGTTCTCTTTAAGTTTTGTTCGAATAAAGTAATACGCAATAACAAATAAGCTTATTAAAGCCAGTGGAATGCTATTTAAGCCAAAAAGGCTAACTGTTAAAAAACGGAACGCAAGTAAAGTATTGCGGAAATACCAAAAACATCTTTCTCCATTCCCATGGTTAGCTAGCCAACCAACGAAAGAACACTGTTCTACTTTTCCTTGAGTAAGAATTAAAATAGCTGCATGAATTTGACTAAAGTTGGTGGTCAAATTTACCCAAATCCAAGGAAAATTAACGGCCAGTAAGACACAAAGCGCCAACAAATAATATTTCGCTGGAATTTTTCGTACCGGCAGTAAATATAAAAACACCGGAAGCAAAAATATTGTGGTCGCATGTAACTGCAAACAGATAGCATAGCTGATGGTCAGAAAAATAAAATTGTGTAACTTTTCCTGACGCGTTTTATTGATGAAATATAAACAAAGTATTATGAAAAACGGCAGGATGTAAGGATTCCAGGGAAAACTTTGAATCTGGATAAAGTAAGCGCTTACTGTAAAAAGTAAGGAGATTTTTAATGACTGCTCTTTAGAAAACCAGCGCTTTGCGGTTAAATACAACAAAGGAATCGATAGGGAATTCAAAACCGCAAAAAAAATTATGTCCACCCTAAAGTCCCCTCTTCCAAGCCAATAGGGGATTGCTAATAAATAATAATAAAGTGGCCCAAGATTAAAATTTCCGGTTAAACTGGCTCGCGGGCCAAGCAACGGGAAAATTCCCTTCGTGACAATATCGCCGGCTATCTTCCAGTGCAAGAGATTATCCCCTGCTAGCTTAATATTAATTAATCCTAATAGTCTTAGGAATAGTCCCAGTAGAAAAATAGCTAGAAGTAACCAATTCTCCTTTGACCATTTAGCTAATCTTTGTCTGAATAAGTCCATAATTTAGCTCTTACCAAAAAGGAATGGAAACTCATTAAAATTGCCTGCACCATACCTGGTATTCCGTCCAAGAAACCTAACCTGAAAAAATAATTTTGTATAAATTTTGCTTTCGGGTAAAAAATTATTTTGAGAACTGATGCTTTCTCATGCGCTTCTAAAAGCTCCTTGGCTCTAATAGTTGTATAGAAGTTTATTTCTGACAAAAATTCCGAGATTGTTGGGTGAGGATAATGTATTAAGTGATTTTCAAATGTATCCGTCTCCCCTTCTACTACCCACTGCTCATGGACTTTACCATACCACGCTCCGGCCTTCTTCCTCGCCAGCCTTAGCAATTTTATCTTTCCGGTTTCACCGTGCTTTAATAATTTTCCCCAGAGAAAATCCTTTCTAACAACATACATCCCGTTAAATAACGGTTTATTTTTCTCTTCAATAATAAAATCGTTGATTTCTTGCCTTAGCTTAGGGGAGACTCTTTCATCAGCGTCTATAAACAATACCCACTCATTGGTGGCGCGGGATAAAGCGTAATTTCTTTGTTTAGAAAAATCCTCCTCCATTGCTTTTTGCAGAATTTTTAAGTGCTTAAGCTTTAGGCTCTCGGCTATTTCGGCTGTCCGGTCTTCTGAGTTATCGTCAAGAATTATTATCTCATCTGCCCAAGCGACAGTTTCCAGACAATCCAGAATATTTTCTTCCTCGTTTTTAGTTAAAATGATAACGCTAATCATTGCTCTTTTATTATAATTCCTTTTGCCGACTCTGACACAATTATTTTTGTTTTGACATTTTTATCTGCCACCGGATGACCTTTCCACCATAGAAGATACTGATAGTTCATAGTAAAACTGGCAAATTGACTTCCCTCTCCTTTGCCAATTAAATTGTATGGTTTGTTGTTAGAAAGCTGGATGATTTCGTCAGTAGCATTTAACCTATTTTTAAATTCGGGTGTTGAGTCATTTCGAAAAACTTGAAAAGAATTAACTTCCACAACTAATACTAGCAGCAATATAACCGTAAGAGTTAAAAACTTATTGCTAAATAATTTTGAAAAGAAAATTGCCACTGTAAAAATAACAAATGGAAAAACAACTGGCAGATACGCATCGGAAGGTGTTTGATTAATTACAATTCCGGTTAGTGAGATTACGAGAAACATCAGGAGTAAAAATTCGCTGTCTTCCAAGCACCTCTTCCTGTAAGTCTGAAAACATATACAAATTATCCCTCCCAACAAAAGAATTAAAGCGACTGGAGAACTTGGAGCGAACAGTAATTTTTGTAAATTGACAATACCGAATTCAAAAACAGTTTTATAATTGGCGATTACATTTCCGGATGAAGGATGGAATAAGAAGCTAACCGGTTTATACAATGTCCAGCCAACAAAGACGATTGTTTGTTTGAATCCATGGGAAAAATCATAAATTATTACTGGAAGCATAACTATCAGGGATAGTAGAAACGACATGAAAATTGTTTTCTTTGTTAATAAATTAATAACCCATTTCTCCTTTTTAAATAATCCATAGCCAAGAAGTAATACTAACGGAAATACTAAAGTAAATGTTGCAAGTTCTAAGTTATAAAGAATTGCAGCAAAAAACATAATCAACGGGAAATAATTAAGATTCCCTTTTATCCATTTATAAATTGCATAAAAATACAAAATCGTGAAAAATGGGATTGGGCTGGGATCGAATGGCATCCGGTCAAACAGAACAATTAATGGCGATGTGGCATATAATAACGCAGCAACCAACCCTATTTTCTTTGAAAATAACTCGGAGCCTACTTTATACATTAAAACTGCAGATACCACCCCGAAAAATGCCGTTAAGTATCCACCCGCAAGAGGATTAAACTTGAATAAGGGAAAAACTACCGCGAGCATATAAGTCCAGAGTGGCCCTTGATGCAGCCAAACGTGGCTTGAAGTAATCCCGACCAACGGAATCTGACCGCTGACTAATAGATCTCTCGCCGACAAATAAAACCAACCCTGGTCACCGATAAAAGTCATCCCGTTAGATAAGTTATAAACTCTAAGTAGTAGAGCAAGCGCCAAAACCAGAGCAATAAATAAAGCTTGCTTGGTAATTCCTAAAAAAGTTTCTACCAATAATGCTTTTATAATCCCGTAATGCTTTCTAAAATACTTGAATCTGCTCTGTGAAAATATTTTCTGCGTATTCTTAAGCTGTTTAGTACTGGCGCCGACCTCGTGATATATTTTCGACCTAGACGTAATGAATATTTTGTATCCTTGAGCCTTAACTCTTTTCGCTAAATCATCCTCTTCAAAATACAAAAAGAACTCCTCATCAAAACCCTTTACTAGGTTAAATAAATCTCTGCGTATCATCAGGGCCGTTCCGGGACTCACTTCTACCTGCTTATCTCGTTGATGATCCCAATCCTTTAACCAATATTTTTTAGAAACCGGGTTATTGGGGAATAATTTATTTAGGAATGATAAAACAACTAGCGCTTTGACTGGCGTTAGAACATCAGTTCCTTGAAGAGTGAACGGAATATTATTTTTATCAATTAAAAGAGGCGAAATTATTCCGGCCTTTGGATTTTTGTCTAAGAAACTGCAAAGCGCGTCAACAGTATCTTTAAATACTAAAGTGTCGGGATTTAAGAAAAATAAATATTTTCCCTTGGCGTATTTTGCTCCCAGATTATTTCCGCCGCCATAACCTAAATTCTTGGAGCTTTTGACATAAATGACTTTAGGAAATACTTTTTTAAGAGAACCTCTCAGATTATCTTTATCACCGTTATCCACGACAATAATCTCAAATTCAGTTTTTGGTTTGGAATCATAGATAGATTTTAAGCACGTAAAAAGTTTCTCTTTCACCCTGTAATTAACGACTATTATCGAAACTTTCATTTGTTTTTTGCTATTTGAATAATAATCTCATTTAAAATTTTTACCTGTCTTTTCCAGGTCCAATTATCTTCGACCCATTTCCTTCCGTTCTTACTCATTTCTTCCCGGGTTTTTTCGTTTTGAATAAGAAATATTATTTTCTCGGCTATTTCACTTACAGCAAAGTCAACCAGATAACCTGTCTTTTTGTTAATAATCGTTTCTCTATATCCGGCGACATTTAGGGCAATGACCGGAACCCCACAAGCCATTGATTCCAACGGCACTAAACCAAAAGTATCAAACCGGCTTAAAGAAAGCGTCACTAACGATTCATTGTAAAGCACGGCCAGTTCTTTATCAGACAAACGATCACCGTTTTTCTTTTTCCAGGAAACTATTTTAAGCTGCGGGCGGATTGCAGCCGGAATTAAATTGATTGCTTTCTGAGCCAGATCATAACCGTAGATTGGATATTTTTCCGCCACAAAAAGTACTTGATTTCTCTTTTTTACTTTTAGCGGCTTGAATACAGATTCATCTACTCCCAAGTACGATATTTTCGGATATAAATCATAAGCGGCAATTATTCTTTCTCTGGCAAACAATGAAAGTGTCAGAATCGCTTTTGCAGCAAGAACGTTTTTCCTGTCAATATTTTTTCTGATCCACCTATTTAGATTTTCGTAAAGTTTATTTAATAACGAAGGTTTATCTTTAAGCCTTAATGAGTATTCATAAGCGTTTCTTAATGGCTCCAAGCAATAATAAACATTTTTTGTTTTAAGATAGCGTAATAGAAATGGCGCTTGAGTATTGATATCTGTGTGGACCAGAACAATGTCGTATTTTCTGGAATCTATATCTCTGGCAATTTTTTTATGCAATAGTCTTAACGTTAGAAACGTATCGATAAAATCCGCTTTTACTCTTTTCAAAATAGGGAAATTGAAAGTTGTAGGATTAAAATTATATAAATATTTATTATCCGAGAACTTAGCAGGATCGAAAATATCCATATCAGAAGAAATTGTATAAACATCTACCATGTGTCCATGTTCTTTTAACCCTTTTACGTGCTCCTGAACGACTCTTTTTGCACCACTAAATTTGATGTAATAAAAAACTGCAATTTTCATTTCTTTTTTAATATTTGCTTAAGTCCTAATCCTGCTAAAGGCAACACTAGTAGATAGCTTATTAAAGAAACGGCGCTGGTACCAATTATTCCAAAATACAAAGAGGCAGGAACTATTAGAACTGCTAGAATAAACAATCTGGCGATTAAAATTTTTGCCGTAATATCCTGCCTGGCGTGAGCAAGAAACAGGGATGTAATAATGGCCATAAATGCAGTCACTAAACCACTTAGGGAAAATATTTTAAGAGGAATATCAGCGCTTAACCATTTAGTTCCTGCAAAAACTGTTAGTATATCTTTTGAAAAAACAAATATAATAATTGTCATCGATCCAAAGAGCAAAGACACCAACAGTAAAATCATCCGTAGCGCCCGACCTGTTCGTTTACTATCGCCCTTAATTCTGGCGAATAGGGGAAAAGTAACTTTTGAAAAAACACCACCCGCATCAATCATAATTTGCAGAGAGAACTTTTGCGCCAGCTCGTAAATACCCAAACTACCAACTCCCAAAATTTTTCCGACAACAATACTGTCTGCCTGCTCCACAAAATAATTTAGTCCACTAATTAAAGTCAACCATTTTCCGAAATGGAACAGTTCTTTTAGTTCCTTTGTTCTAAACATTAATTTGGGTCTAGGTCTTATGAAGACAAAAGATAAAATAGTTTCAAATAATGTTGTAAATACTACTGCCGTAACTAGCGCTAAAGAGCTTCTGAAAATAATTACCAATGCGGCAGCTGCCAAAAAGTCAAAAACTGAAATTAAGAATCTAAATAAGAAGTCTTTATGAAAATCTAAATTGCGTTGAAACTTCGCAATCGATGGGTTTTCTAAACCACTAAAAAGAGGTATTAAACCCGCGACCAAAATGACTACGAAAGCTGTTTTAGCGTTAAAGAAAAGGCTGATTGGATAAGCAACGATTACGGTTAGTAAAAATAATAAGACTCCCCTACCCATGGACAAAAGCCAAGCAGGGGAGATATATTTTTCTTCTTCTTTTTCTACCTGTACTAAATATGCAGAAATCCCAGTTTCTGTAATTGCCTGAAAAAAACCGATTGTCAGTAGGGCAATTCCGAAGATGCCTAGCTCTACGGGGGTTAGAAATTTAGCGATAATTACAAATTTTAGCAAAGCGCTTCCTTTTAAGGCGATTTGCAAAAAACCGGCCCAGCCAATACCTTTAACCGCTTTTTTTGAGTATCCCATGCTTTGTATTATACTTCAAACCAAAGCTAAACAAAATCCAAGAAAAAATGAAGACTTGCGGCGGCTCTAACCTTGAAATGTTGGCCAGTTCTTATCCTTATCGGCGATAACGGTTGGCTCCAATGGCCAATTGATACCAAAAGCCGGATCATCCCATTTAACGCCTGATTCGTGCTCTTTGGAATATTCGTTTGAAATATAATAGATTACTTCCGTATTATCCTCAAGGGTTTGAAAACCGTGAGCAAAACCCTTCGGTATGTATAAAATTTGCTTATTTTCTTCCGAAAGCTCCAAGCCATACCATTTTTTATAAGTAGGTGAATCTTTTTGCAAATCTATAGCAACATCAAACACCCGGCCTTTTTGGCAAAAAATAAGCTTTGCTTGAGCAAATGGCTCGACTTGAAAATGCATTCCCCTAAGCGTTCCCTTGACTAGATTGAAAGAGTGATTTACCTGAACAATTTCAAAATCAATCCCCTGCTCTAAAAAAGCTTTTTTCTCAAATGATTTAAGAAAGTATCCCCGGTTATCTGCGAACTTATCAGGGGTAATTATTTTCAAACCGCTAATCGGAGGATTTGTAACAATCATGTTTTAATTCTGACATAAATCCCGCTACTTTTCCACCCCTATCGATAAAAGCTACTTGAAATGCGGACAATTCACAGATTATAATGTATCACTGCCTTAAGCTTTAGATGAAAATTAAAAATTGCCGGTCTTGTAATTCCAAAAACCTAATTGAAATTATTTCTTTAGGAAATCAATATCTCTCAGATTTTGTTAAAACAAACCGCAAACCGAAATCATTTCCCCTAAGATTAATGCTCTGTAAGCAATGCTTTTTAGTGCAGTTAGAATACACAACTCCGCAGAAATATTTATACACAGAGCGCTATGGCTACAAATCAGGCATTAATCAAACGATGCAGGATGAGCTTAAAGAAATTGTTCAAAAAGCTTTAAAAAGAATGACTAAGAAAAATAAAGATCTAGTTGTAGTTGATATCGGAGCAAATGACGGAACGTTACTCAGAAACTATCCTAAGAATATCTTTCGGGTAGCGGTTGAGCCAATCACTAAGTTCGCCAAAGAAGCTAAAAAACATTCCGACAAAGTCGTGAATGATTTCTTTAACTATAATTCTTATCAAAAGATATTGAAGGACAAAAAGGCAGATATAGTTACTGCGATTTCCTGCTTTTATGATATGGAAAATCCGAACAAGTTTGTTGAGGACGTTAAGAAAATCATGAAAGATAATGGCATCTTTATAATCCAACAGAACTATTTAGTGGGAATGCTACAACAGAATGCTTTCGACAATATTGTCCATGAGCATTTGGAATACTATTCTCTGTTATCTCTAAACAATTTGCTGGCAAAACATGATTTGGAAGTTTTTGATCTGGAAGAACGCGAGCTTAATGGCGGCAGTTTTCGGACCTATATCGCCTGTAAAAGACAAAGAAGAAAAACAAAAGCCGTATTGAAAATGGAAAAATACGAAAAAAGACTTAAATTAAATAATAAGAAAGTCTATCTGGATTTTGCCAAACGAATTAAAGATAATAAAGAAAATATCTTAAACTTTATTAAGGAACAAAATAAACTAGGGAAATTAGTTTATCTTTATGGCGCATCAACCAGAGGCAATACCCTACTACAATACTTTAAGTTAAACAATAAGTTGATAAAAAAGGCTGTCGAAAGAAATCCAGAGAAATGGGGCAAAATAATTGCCTCCGTAGGTATCCCAATTATTTCTGAGGCAGAGGCAAGAAAAGATAAGCCCGATTACATGCTGGTTCTGCCTTGGTTTTTTAAAAAAGAGTTTTTAAAGAGAGAAAAAAGATACTTAGATAATGGAGGACATTTTATCTTCCCCTTACCAAAACTTGAAGTTATCTAATTAGCTCTCGCCCTCATTTTGATTACAAATGTCAGAGAATTAAATAGCTCTCTAAGGTTAACATTTGATTTACCGTAGATCCGAAAATTCCAAGTGATAGGAACTTCTTCAATCTTAAATCCCGCTAAGAATAATTTGTAAGCCGTTTCCGAAAGCGCAATAAACCCTTTTGATTCTATCTTCGTATTTGTTAAAAACTCCACCGCTTTCCGGTTATAAAGTCTAAAGCCGCTGGTGTGGTCGGTAAGATGCATTCCTAGCCAGTAATACAAGAATTTATTAATAACTCTACTCATGATTGTCCTGTTCGGGGCAATATTGATGATTTTCCCACCCGGTAAATATCTTGAGCCAATAATAAGACCTATGGATTCATCTCTTTTTTGCAAAAATCGCTTAAATTCTTTGGGATCATGGGCCAAATCAGAGTCCATTTCGAAAACATAGCGCATACTCTTCTTCTTTAACGCCTGTTTAAAACCAAGTAGCACCGCGCTGCCTCTGCCCTCTTTTTTAAGTCTGGAAATAAGAATAATGCTTGCTTTACCTTTAACTATTTTTTGCAGCTTCTGGTTCTCCGTTGGTTTTGAATCGTCCACAATAATTATTCCTGAAGAGGGAAGTTCTTTCCGAATTCTTTTGAGTAGAACTGCGATACTTTGCACTTCATTATAGGAAGGGATAACGATTGAAATGTCTTGATTACTTTTCATAAATGGAAATAGTATCAGGTAATTGGATTAAAGCAGACATATAATATTCTTGTCTACTATTAAAAATGGAGAATGGCGGTGATTGAAGGCTAAAGGATTTAATTTTTTTATACTTTTGCTTGCTCAACTCCGCTAGAATCAACTTTTTATCCGAATTAAGCATATAGTTACTTTCTACATAATCGTCACTTATAATTATTACTTTAGGGAAAAGTTTTGTTTTGCTACTTATCACTTCATAAGCATATCTATTATTGATTGTCTGTTTGTATTGTTTTAAATAAAACTCTTTCAGGACAATATCGGGAATCATTTGATAAATCGGAATATTTTCTATTCCTATCAAAGTCCCGGGCTTAATATGTTGCGTGGTCCAAAGAGAAGAGGTAACTCTCGGATTATTATTATTTTTTAAAGTATTCCAAGACAATGATTCAACTAGCTGAATTAAAAGTAAACTTCCGACAATAATTAGACAGATATATCTTAGGCTTTTTTTGTTGATTTTTTTATAAATTGACTCCCCTACTAAAGATGTGACCAAAGCCATAAAGGGCAACAAAGGAATAAGTCTATTCGCGATAGCTCCCGTTCTTAATAAGAATAAGCCTAAAAGATAAGATATTAAACTTAAAAGTAAAACAACTACATATTTATGTTTAAAAATTATTTCTCTAAAACTATTTCTTTTCGACAGCAACAACCTTAATGTTAAAATTATACCCACCAGTGAGAAAATTAAGAAACCAAAATAGAATACTCTACCAAAGGTTGCCGGATATAAATTTATAATAAAGTATTGCCAGTAATTCATGCCGAGATTTAAATTAGCTGAAATTACATTTGGGGTAGATGATAAATTAGATACCAAATATTCTTTGAGACTTCCCTTTCCTAGTAAAATGTCCGGGATTCCAAAAAATAGAAAAGTAACGGTATAAATTAAGACGCCTAAAATCAGCATTCTTATTTTTTTTCTTACATTAGACGTAAACAACAAAAATATTACGATATAAACAAATAATAAATTAAACGGCTCTAATTTCGTTGCTAATGCAAGCGCAGAAAATATTCCCGCAAGCACAAAGTCTATTATTTTCTGTTTATCCGAGTAACGGAGCATAAATAGAAATGCCAAAAGCAACCAAAACTGCAAAGCTATATCGTATTTAAAGTAATTGCTTAAAGTTATCCAAAGCGGATTAAAAACAAATAAAAATGCTACAAGAAATGGATTAATTTTAAAGTACTTTTTAGCTATATAAGCCAATAAGATTATAGAGAAAACGGCGAATAAAAGAGTATTCAACCTTAAAACTTCGAATAAAGTTGTTTGCGTAGATAAGCTTAATACAGAAGACTTTATGGCAAATGGATTTACAATACGCAATACGTAGAATGGGATTAGATATAATCCCGTAAGAAAGAACTGAAAAATTGAACCATTGGCTGCTCCTGACATGTTCGGCGTGCCGTAACGGAAAAGATCCCGCACCGATTGCGACTGATGCCATTCATCCATAAAATAATCAAAAGGATGGAACGGATTGGGAATTCCATAACTAATTACAGATAGCATCGACACTATATATAATAGGATTATTAAAGACACTCCTTTGTTATTAAATATTATATTGAACAAGGCTTTGAGCGAGACCTTTTGCAGTAGGCCCAAAGTCGAACCCGCAAGTACCGCTAAATCGGATGTAAATTGCAGTAGAGGCAAATAAAGAAATGCCTGCGGACTTTTTATATATTTATAGTTTTTCCAAATTGACCAAATAATATATCCACCTATACAAAACATCAAGAATATATTCAGAAGTAAAGATTTTTCAATAAAGCTTAAAACTAAAAGATAAGCCGCTAGAATATATCTTAAAAAAATATAGAGAACTTTTTCGCGGAAAATGCCCGCTTGTATGTCGCCGAGGGCAAAACGGAAGAACATTTTAAAAGCTTGAAAGATATTCTTGCGTGGTAGCCAATAAACGATGGCGTTTTTTGCAAAGAAAATTCTAAAGCCTGCCATTTTAATTTTATTAGCAAATGCATAGTCTTCGTTATGCGAAAGCTTCTCATCAAATCCTTTGAGACTCTTCCAGACATTTTTTCGAAAAGCCATGGATCTAGTTGCCGGCAAGAATTCACGCTTCTCAACTCTATCAGGCATGACCAAAACATAAGGAATTAAAGATTTCTGAAAACTGTTCCCTGCTAGTCCCTTGTAATATCCGGCAACAACACCAATTTTCTTATCGGTAAATGGTTTAGAAATATTTTTGACCCAGTTTTTATCTAGCAGACAACCTGCATCACTTAGTAGAATTATTTCAGAGGTAGCTTTTTTAATTGCTTCATTTCTGCCAACAGAGCGGTTACCATCCTTAACAATAACTTTGAGATTTAGCTTTGGATATTGCTCAATTTTATACCTGATAATTTCAATAGTCTTATCTTTACTTCCGCCATCCACAATAATCACTTCGCTTGGCAATAGGGATTGGTTAGCTATTGAATCGATAAAATTAGCGATGGAAGACTCTTCATTGAGCACTGTGCAAATTAATGTTGCTCGCGGCTTTTGCATATTCTAATGATGGTTGAAATTATAGCATCTTGTGGCTTAGAATACATAGGAATGTTGGATAATCTACTATTTAGTTTGCCGGCGAATCTTTTTACAAAAATAGCACTCCTTAGACATGACTACGCCGGCGGCTTACTAGACTTGCGAGTTTTTATCACAATTTTTATTGGACTACTGCTATCGCTGGCACTGATTCTAATATCATATTTCTTGGGTGGAAAAATCCGCCGGTTTCTTAAAATTAACTTTTCCAACTTTAATTACTTAATTGATATCGGACTTGGATATATATTTTTCTGCACGGGAATTGGATTGCTTGGCTTTTTTTCTCTGCTTACTCCCGCTATTTTGATAATCTACTTTTTATTTATATCCTTATTGGCATTCTATCCATTCATAAACATTCCTAGATTATTTATAGAATTCATTCAAAGTTGTAAAAATTTACTGCCGGAAATTCGAAGTAATAAATTTATTTGGATATGGATAACTCTCTTTATTCTTTTAGCTTTTGCTACATTGGTCAATCCCGAAATTCGCGAAGACCAATACCATGTCGATTTTCCCAGGATTTATCTTAATAACCAAACCATCATGATTCCACCCAAAGAACAACTTCATGTTTCAGCTGCCCCAATGCTTTCCGAAATGTCTTACATGGCGGGTATTTTTTTGTGGTCGGTTGAATCCGCCAGGTATATTCACTTTGCTTTTTACCTACTGGTTTTACTTTCTCTATTTGAATTTTCAAGAATTAAGAACTATAAATTTGCGCTTTACACGCCTTTGCTTTTTGCATCAGCACCGGTGATAATCCATGAAACTTCTTCCGTCTATACAGATTTGCAATGGGTTTTCTTCCTACTATTATCTTTAGCTATTTTACTGGGCAAAAAATTATCGGCAAAAGAATATTTTTTATCAGGCATTTTTTTAGGCGCAATGTTATCAGTAAAATTATGGACAATTATTTTTGTTCCGGTTTTAATAATTTATTTGCTTTTGGTGGGGCATAAATTCTTAACCCAAACGATTAAACATATCCTTGTTTTCAGTTTAGGCATAATCGGAGTATCGTTTATTTGGTTTTTAAGAACCTTTATTCTTACCGGTAATCCATTGTTCCCCGCTTTTAGTTCTCTATCAAACATCGGCACAGGAAGCGTACAATACGGTTTATCACACTATTTAGGAATTAACCTGTATCTTTTAAATCCTGCAAATCTTATTAATGTTTTTAGTCCGCTGTTTTTTATTGGAATATGTCTAATAATTTATAGATTAAGAAATAACCTGAAGTTTCTAAAATTAAACATTTTCATTTTTTTATTGATAACGTTTCTTTTTTATCTGATAACGCAATACATTTACGGACGTTATTTAATCGGACTCTACATTCCACTGATATTTTTGGCATCGTTGGGAATTTACAATGCAGTTTCTAAATTCAAATTGACTAAATTATTTATAAGCTTAGTTCTTTTTATTTTATTTACATATTATTTTATTAATCAAATTCTAATTCTTCCTTACGCTTTTGGAATTGCCAACGAAAATAATTATCTAACCAGCATTTTATCAAGGGACAATTCCAGTTATTATGATTTTGGAGGCAAATTCAATCAATATATCTCGGCAAAAGACTACGTTGCAACCTATAAAATATTCGGTTACTATTACGCCAATTTTAAATTTATTGATGTAAACTTTATCTTTGACAAAAATAACATGTCATTTTATACGCTAAAAAAACGGGGAATTACAAAATTTTTTATTAAAGGAGGAGATATTAACTGGTTTTGTCAGAATGCGGGAATTTCCAATTGCGTTCCTTCAGAATATTCTTTGATTTCGTCTTACCAAAAATTCCCAACTTACTATTTATATAGTATAAAATAGAATTATGACCGACGCGTACCATATGGTAATCGTAAATGTTATTACCTCTTGTCTGGTTTTTGGAGGAGTATTATTTTACAAATTTATTTTCCCCAAGAAGAAGATTAATTTATTTGTTTTATTACTCGTAATTTCTATTTTGCCAGTCATTAGCATCGTCAGAACAGGTGTTTATGAAAGCGGAGACTTTAATCTACATATACGTAGAGCTATGGAATTTTATAGCCTACTCTCGCAGGGAAATTTTATTCCAACTTGGGCAGGCGACTTAAATGCAACTTATGGCTATCCCCTATTTGCCTTTAATTACATTCTCCCCTATTACATAATTTCTTTATTTCATTTTGTGGGGCTTTCCTTTGTTGCGAGTATGAAAGTTTTCCTCTCCTTAAACATTGTTTTTTCTGCAGTTTTTATGTACTTCTTTACCAAAAATCATTTTAAAAATGCTCTTACCGCTTTTACCATTTCTATATTTTATTTATTTGCGCCCTATCATTTAATTAACGTCCATTTCCGGATTACGGTAGGTGAAATTTTGGCTTACACGTTAATTCCGCTGGTTTTTTATTTTACACAAAAATTTATTAACCAAAAAAGAATTGTTTATCTTTTACTTTCAGGCTTAATGTTGGGATTAATAATTTTAAGCCATATCGCAGTTGCTATATATTTAATTCCCGCTATTATTCTTTACGCTTACATCACTGCAAAAACAATTAAGGAAACAGCTTTGTATTCTTTTTTCATTATTCTTATTTCACTGCTTGTAGCTTGCTTCCAATGGTCCGCATCGCTTATTTATTACCCTTATCTATTTGTCTCAACGCACCCGTCTTCCTACTTACCTTACTTTCCAACTATTAAAGATCTCTTGTATTCTCCGTGGCGGTTGGGATTCTTGTTTCAAGGACCAAAAGGAGAACTTTCGTTTTTGCTAGGCTACGCTCAAGTCTTAGTCGTAGTTTCGCTAATAATACTTTTGCTTAAAAAAAGAGACGGCAGCGCAACGAAAATAATTACGTTGTGGTTAACATTATTTTTTGTTTATATCTTTTTTGTTTTACCATATTCAAGTTTTATTTGGAAATATTTACCGGTTATAAAAGACAGCGGTTCACAACGGATTTTAATTCCGGTTGCTTTCTGCGCATCATTATTGGCCGGCTATCTTGCTACTATTGTAAAAAAGAAATGGATAATATACGCCTTAATTTTATTAGCTATCGGAACAACAATCCTTAATTGGGGTAACAGAAGAACAATTCCTACGATTGACGACGCTATTTTAAGAAATGATTTATCTTTAAGCTACCAGTGGGGAGATACACATATTTATGCTCTGCCAAAATGGGTCAATCCAGAACAACAATGGTTTACAAAAATTCCGAAGTCTCATTTGGAAATCTTGAGCGGAAACGGAAATGTAGAGGAGCTTCAAAGAACATCAACTTTACACATCTATAAAATAAACGCACAAACACCCTTAAAATTAAGAGAAAATACTTTGTATTTCCCAGGCTGGACGGCAACGTTTAATGGTAAATCTGTTCTACTAGAACCTGACGGAAATGGAGTGATTACTCTTAGTACGCCAAATGGAAAAGGAGAATTAATAATGAACTATCAAGATTTACTGCTTTTTCAATTAACTAAAATTATAAGCTTTGTATCTATATTCTTAATTTGCCTTTATGTAATTATTTACTACTTAAAGATTCTAAAACAAAAGGCATGATTTTTCTGTTAAAGTGAACATCGTCAAACACAAATCTTCTAATTCTTTCTTTATTTTTGTCAATCAGCTTATCGTAAATATACACGAATTTATAGTTATTCATATCTGAGAATTGTTTTAATTTTTTATTCATTTTTTTGGCGATTAAAGACCTTTTTTCTCGATCTGCATAAAAGGGATAATTGTATATATTATTTTCTTCTCCTTGAGGGAGAACGTTAAATACGTATATGTTTGCAAGAGAGTATTTCCTTTTAACAAAGACTAGGAATTTAAAGTACTCCGCAACCGTTTCCTGTATAATTTGATCTATGCTTATTTTTCTTTCATTAGCAATCTTATTGATATGAATTCTTACGTCAAGTTCCCCAAAGACAAATATTATATTTAGGGGTTTATTCCTGTATATCTTATTTAAAATCTTTAATACCTTGTTTTTACTTTTTGTTGTGCTTTTTTTAAAATTTAATTTGTATGCTGTAGCTGGGCCTATGTGATAAATTATAAATGCCTCATGTTGAAAGCATAAAGTATGACTGTCTCCGATGACATTAAATATTGGTTTATTTGTAACTCTTCGAATAAATCTTTTTATCTCTAAGGTTTTGAAAAATATAATCCCTTTTGTTTTTTTGTATTGGAGATGTATGCTAAGCATAGATGATTACGTCCAAAGTCTTAAATAGAGGTTAACCATTTTTTCCCAAGTTTCGTTTTTTACCCAAAGATAGGCTCTAGTAACTTCTAGGTTTTTCTTTTCCATGTAATTTTCTACCGCATTGCTTATTAAAGCTGCATCGCTGGTAATTGATATATATTTAGCAAAAGGTGCCATTTGCAAATAATCTCTTTTAATTTCGTTATTGTACTGTGCGAAGACAGGTTTTTGTAAAGCCATCGCCTCAAGTATGCCTAGATACCTTGAACAAAAAACATATTCATAATTTTTAATAAAGCTGCTCGCGTTGCCAACGAATCCTTTAAAATTTACCCTTAAATTGTGGGTTTTCGAGTAATTTAATGACTCAGATTTTAAGGCTCCGTCTCCGTAAACATCTAGGCTCAAGATTATACGTCTTTCTTGCAAGAAATTTAATGCTTTTAAATATTCTAAAATTCCCGTCTCCTCCTCCAATCTTCCTAGAAACATCGCGCTATTTTTCTGAGAAACATTAGTTTTTGAGTTTTTAGTTTTACTGTCACTTAAATTGACTGCTCCGTATGTTACAAAAGTTGGTTTTGTGCCATACCATTTTTTTAAAAAATCTCCGACACAAATATTTCCATAAGAAAGTTTTTCCGCCAGCTTATGCATTAATTTTGCTTTTGTATTTGGAATGTTATTTCCTTCATATCCGTGGAAAGTTGTATAGACTTTTTTAGTCGGATATAAAAACCGGAAGGGAAGGTACCAGAAGAAGACATCATGACAATGGATAATGTCAGCACTTATGATTATTCTTTTTAGCTTCCAAAGCTGCTTCCAAACCCGAAATTTCTTAAACCAATCGTCTGCGCCTGCGTTAATCCGGAAAATTTCGATTCCGGCGACTTTTCCCGTAAGCCTGGCGCTCTTGGAGACAGAGTGATAATTTTGACCATTCGTATTTTTTTCGAGTTCCGTGATGACGATTACTTTGTGGCCTTTTTTAACTAATCGCTTGCCAACTTCCAAAACATGCTTCTCTACCCCACCAATTTGCGGATAAAACCTCCTCGCCAAAAACACAATAGTCATATAACAAGGCCAATTCTACCATTATTCAATTCTTATAACAAATCTAAATCGTTGATTCATGAAACGTAGATTGTGCGACATAGGGAACCATTGATTTCTAAGACCGGATGCATAATAATACAAGCTCTAGAAAAGTCAAATAATCAAAAAATGTTTAATGATAAAGCCTAAAGTTTCTTATCTCCAGTATGACTTACAAAGAATTTATCGAGTGAAGTTTTTAGACTACCAAAATCAGGAATACTAATGAAATGACCCTTCTCATCCCGGGGACGGCTTTTGGAAACCTCACTTTTCAGCTTATCTTCAGCCATAATTAATTATGGCTAATTATTTTCTAAAAAATCAAGTACTACCTTACTATGAGGTTTTATGATAAGAAGTTGATGAGTCAAAAGACGTATCAAATTATCTCCGGAGATATTAAAGATTTAATAAATAGCCTCTAAAGTTTATTTCTTCTTTTCTGCGTAGCGGATTAGATTCCAAACGAAAAAGGCCACAAATGACGTTCCAAAGCAGATTGCGCCAAAAGTGTCTTCTCTTGGAAAAGGAAGCAAATGCGTTAACGGCTCGGACAAAGTCCAGGGGTGAAACCAAGCACTTTCCGCAATATATATCCACCCCGCCAACCCGAATACAAAAAGCGAGAATGAAAGCGCCTTAATAATTTTAATAACCATTTTCTTGTCTATCATACTTAGATTATATATAGAGGTTTTTACATGTGCAAGGCCTAACTGGAGGATCGGACCCTGAGACTAGATATTTGACAGGCAGAGGGTTTGGTGATATAACGCACAGTGATGAGTGACGAAAGAAATTTTCTACCTTCGGTTGTTGATGGTTTGCTGGCAGGCTTTGCTATAGATAATGCAGCCGGTCGGATTAAAGGAGAGGAAAAAACTATACCATTAGATGATCCTAATCGCGTAATTGCCAGGGTTCATGCTATCCTTGGCGACGTTGATGTCTCACAAGTGGGAAAATTCAAGAACGGAGATTGGGACATCACCGTTGACACTAATCATCCTGGAGGACTAGATACTTCATCCGGGAAAGCTGTCTGGGGAACATACGTAAGGGCATCTCGAGGATACTCAAGAAGAGATCCAGATGCTAGTATGTTTATACCGGCAGGCGAAGTTATTCCAGCGGGAGAGCGTAGGACTGTTGCTGAGTACAGTTTAGGCGCTATGACTGAGCAGTATAAAGAAGTCAACGCTTTTGCCACACGCTATAGCGACGGGACAACAGAGGGTAGTCTGTATGTATCGGCGCCTTATTTTGTCTTGCCAGAACAGATCCAACACGCCAGAGAGCTCCTGGGAATTGAAGTCCCAGCTTTTCAAGATAACCCGACTGCTTTACAACTTGAAATTTCTGAAGCTGACGCTAAACTAATAGGCAGCTTACCTTTTAGGCACATTCGTTTTGAGCCTGATCAAGATTCGGAAGAACCGTTGACGAATGATGCACGTTTTTATTTAAAAGACTTTGTAGTAGAAACCAGCTATAAAGATTCTTACGACATTGACTACCTTGCTTTCCCTTTCCAAACCATTACTGAACTTGTAACTAAAGCTAGGCAATCCTCATCGCTTGGAGCTGATATGGAAGTTGTAGGTGAACATCATGTACATTCGGAAGAATGGGATTATTTTTCCCCTGACCACAAAGGAGGACCGGAGAAATCAACACCTGTTAAGATTAAGTTGCATCTTTTACTAGCGGGAGAAAGTCCACAAATGTCGGTAACCTCTGAACCCATTAAACCAAGCTAGTGTGAACCTGAGAGCCCTGCTCACGCTGGATTTCGCTGATACTCAAGATTTCCCCCAAGGGGACTAGCTTTTTCAAAGCGGCGCGGACCTCTGACTTCTTAATTACATTGTGGACCCTGCAAGATTCGAACTTGCGACATCTGCAATGTGAATGCAGCGCTCTACCGCTGAGCTAAGAGTCCACAATATAAATAAAACAGGTCTACCGCTGAGCTACAAGTCCTAACCCCTAAATCTTAGCACAAATTAGTGGCTTTTGTGTAGTTTAAACATATAATTGAAGAGTAATAATCTCAAACTTTCTAAAAGCGGTCGATGACGGTATGTCCAATTGTAAGCGAGGCCTCTCCTGTTACCCGTGCGTGGTCACTGTAATAATCATTCTCAAAAGTATCAACTATGTCATCGATTTTATCTGCTAACCTTTTTCCTTCGGGGCATAAACCTTTATAAATCTCAGGAGCCACTTTTATAACTGCTTGTGCCTTCCTTAAAGTTTCCGCTTCCCGAGTAGTTAACCTTCTTCCTTGAGCATGATTTATTGACACACCAACCTTAAGTGCTATGTCTGTTGGACTATTACCAATAGAGGCAACTAAATCAACTATATTACGAATCTCCGTTCTTCCTGTTAATGATGTGTATATAGGTGATCCGTATCTTTCAATTGCATTGTCTGAGAAATCTTGATTGGTCACGCCGGCAATAAAAGCCGTAAGTTGTCCCTTTTTAACGTCTGACCGATGACTTGCATATAAAATGGCAGCACAAAGTCCCTCAAGAACTGCAGTTTCGAAATGAGAAGTTGATGCATCTAATACAGCTATTCCTGTGCAAAGTGGGGTTCCCCAACTAGCACCACCTTCGGTATACTTCCCAATACCGTCGGTATTTACTACTCGACGAGCTTCTTCCTTAAATCCCATAGGGGGATTATAGCAATTTTCAAACAGAATGCAAGAGTATAGGATAAATAACTATGGTTGACAAAGCGAGTTGAACTTGGGAGAATTAAATAATGTTACTGATTAGAAAGATTTACGCGTTTCTAATCGACGGCGTTGAAACGCTTCTAATCGCCGCGGCAATCTTCTTAGTCATCTACGCCTTTCTTTTCCGCCCGTTTAACGTTCAGGGGGATTCCATGTACCCAAACTTTCATAATGGCGAATATGTAATCACTAATTTAATTGGTTTTGAAGATTTCAAAATCTATCATGCTAACTTTGGTACTTTAAACTTAGGTGACGTCGTTGTCTTTGTTGCGCCACCGGACCCAACCAAAGATTACATCAAGAGAGTAATTGGCGTTCCCGGCGATAAAGTGATGATTAAAGGCGGTAGCGTCTACGTTAATGATAAACTTTTGGACGAAAGTGTCTATCTAAAATCAGATGTCAAAACATATGAAGGAGCATTTTTAAATGAAGGACAAACCGTTACCGTACCCGCTAACCAGTATTTTGTTTTGGGCGATAACCGGCCGGAAAGTTCCGACTCAAGAACATGGGGTTTTGTGACTAAAGATGAAATCGTTGGGAAATCTTTGTTTGTTTACTGGCCATTTAACCGCGTGAGGTTAATACAAAATCCTTATTAAACTTCTCTACTTAAGAGGCTATAAATTTCTTTAATTTTCGGTCCGGTTATATCCACATCTCCTTTTAATACAATGGTAATTTTTGCCTGAGAGCGCGTTTGAGAGATAGAAGTTCTACTAAAACCCTGGTTTTGTTCAAGTTTTTTCGCCATTTCGTCTAATTCCGGCACCCAAAGCTTATGCGTGGTCGTTCTAGGCTCTTTTTGCTGGATTTCCCCTTTGGCCTGCCTGGCCATTTCCTCAGTTTCCCGAACAGTGCTACTTTCCCTTAGGATTTTTTTGAATAACTCCAGCATTAACTTTGGATCGCCCAAAGAAATTAATGGCCTAACGTGCCCCTCGGTGATAACTCCGGCCACTAAAGCGTCTTTAATGGCGTCTGGTAAGGATAACAAACGGATTGTGTTGGAGACGGTCGGCGCGCTTTTGCTGACTTTTCTGGCGACTTCATTTGTCCCCAATCCAAATTCATCGATTAACCTTTTGTAAGCCTGGGCTCTTTCGATCGGGTTCAAGTCTTCCCTTTGCACGTTTTCGACAATCGACATCTCCAGCATTCCCTGAGGCGTTGTTTCTTTAACCACCACCGGCACTTTCTCCAGACCCAGCACTTTTGCCGCCCTCCAGCGTCTTTCACCAGCAATTATCTGGTACCCGGCCGGAGTTCTGGCTACCACAATCGGCTCCAAAATTCCCTGCTCTCTAATTGAATCAACTAATTCCTGCAGTGAATCGGGAGAAATAATCCCTCTTGGTTGGAGAGGATTTGCCTGCAAAAGGCTTGTTTCCAGTTCGACGATTTGTTGTTGATTATCCATTTAATACTTCAATAACTCTCTTACCGTTTAATTTTTTAAACAAGACTTTTCCGGCCTGTAGGGCAAACAGCGTGAAATCCTTGCCCATTGAAACATTTTTTCCGGCTCTAAAGTTAGTACCTTTTTGCCTAACCAAAATGCTTCCGGCCAGCGCCTCATGTCCACCATAAATTTTAACGCCTAAACGCTTGGCTCTTGAATCCCGATTTCCTTTTACTGCTCCCTGTGCTTTTGTATGTGCCATAACTTATAATAATTGTGAAAACTGCTCTATTTTAACTTGACTTTTCACAAACTGTCAAGATATCAAAGAAGGTCAATTAAGACTTTTTACTAGCAGCCTTTTCTTTTCCGCCACCGATTTTTTCAATCTGCACTTTTGTCAGTGCTGCCCTAAACCCAACTGTTCTTCTGTACCTGACTTTTGATTTAAACTTGGAAACTCTGATTTTTTCGCCTCTTAGATCTTCTAAAATTTTTCCTTCTACTTTTTCGCCTGTTAAAAACGGCTTGCCGACTTTGACATTGCCATCATTAACTAAAAGCAGCACTTCTGCAAAGCTAATTTTTCCGTCTTTACCCACAACCCGGTCAATTTCAATAACGTCGCCCTCCGAGACTTTGTATTGTTTTCCACCGGTTTTGATGACTGCGTATTTCATGATTTATGAATTATAACAAATTTCCTACTTAATTTCTAGGATCTCTTGGCGTCTGCCCTTGCTAATCGCCGAAAGAAAACCTAAGAAGATAAAATTAGAAAGAAGTGAACTTCCACCATAAGAAACAAATGGCAGGGTTACACCCACAATCGGCAGAATACCAATGTTCATGCCGATATTGACAAAAATTTGAATTAAGAAAGTAAAAAAGATAATGGCGGCAAAAACTTTAGAAAATTTATCGTCAGAATTTAAAAATATTGTGTAAATTTTATAAAGGATTAAAGCAAAACAAATTAGCACGATGATTGCTCCGATAAGCCCCAGTTGTTCCGAGATGGTGGCAAAAATAAAATCAGTATGCCGCTCGGGCAAAAATCTTAAACCGGATTGTGTTCCCTGTCCCAAACCTCTGCCAATCAGCATGCCTGAACCGACTGCAATTACCGATTGAATAACGTTATAAGAAGTCCCTAAAGGATCTTTTCCGGGATCAAGAAAAGTCAACACTCTTTGCCTTTGATATTCGTGCAGTAATTTCCAAACCAAAGGGAAAACCGCCAATAAGGGCAAGAAAAGTCCTGTGAAATATTTTAAAGAAAAGCCCAAATAGATAGTCGTTGCTAAAACAACTAAGGAATATAAAAGAGCATTGCCTAAATCCGGCTGAAAAAAGATTAAAAATGCGATTGGACAAAGCAGCAGAAAAACGTTAAGCAAACTTCTAAAATTATAACTTCTTATGCCCGCCAGATAACTGGCAAAGCTAATTGCCAAAAAAGGTTTTAAAATTTCCGAAAATTGGGCCCTTAAACCTAAAAATTCTACCCAGCGCATTGAACCCCTGCTTTCTATCCCCAAAAATAGAACTAGAACCAAAAGAATTAAAGAAACAATGTAAATTGGCTTACTGTAAATATCAAGAATTTTATAATTTGTTTGCGAGAAGAAAATAAAAGCCAATAGCGAAACAATTAAAAAAATGAACTGGCTCCGAAAAAAATCCAAATTTAAAGAAAAGAGAGTCACCAAGCTAATGATAACGAGAAGTCCAACCGGAATGATCAAAAACCAATCTATACCTAAACCTTTACTGTTCATCTTTTGTCACCGAAAATTCTTCCGCCTCAGTAATCATGCTTATCAACGCTTTTCTTTTAATGTAAGCTTCATGCTCTTTTGGCCAGAAGGGAATGGTAATCTTTACTTTTTCATTGGGCTGAGTTTGCAATTTTTTTCTTTCTTCCTGAATTTTCCGCACAATATCACGCGCCAAACCAAAATTTAAATCTAAATTATCATCGCTGGTCTTAGCTAAAACTCTGTAAGCGTCTGCTTTTTTACCAAACGTTAGATTATAAGCATTGACCTCACTTTTGATGATTTCCAAAACTTCTGCAGATAACTCTTGTGGCCCGTCGTAAACCATTTCCCGAATTGGAATTCTGACTTTCACTTCGGCTTGTTTTCTAACGGCATGCGCTGATTCAACCACTAACCGTCCGTTAGACATTTGCTCTTCCAATCCTACGTTAATCATTTCTTTGTCAAAACTTGGCCAATCAGAAAGATGTACCGACTCCTGAGAAGTTAAATTAGTATAAATCTCTTCTGCTATAAATGGGATAAAAGGAGCCAGTAATTGAGCTAGAGTAATAAGAACTAGATGTAAAGTTTGGTAACATGCTTTTTTATCCTTATCATCTTCGGCGGAGGGCCCAATCCTGTCTCTACTTCGCCTGACATACCATAAAGATAAATCATTAACAAAAGTTTCAATACTAAGTGTGGCGGTTTGGATTTCATATTTTTCTAAACCTTTTGTTACGTTATCAACGGTATTATTCAATCGTGAGATTATCCATCGATCCAAAGCATTTTCACTATCTGCTACCTGCCATTTGCTATCAGCTATATACCCGTCTATGTTGGCATAGGTAATGAAGAAGTTATAGATATTCCAAAGCATCAAGTGGAACTTCCGGCGCGTTTCGTCAGCCTTTTTATAACCAAACAGTAAGTTCTGTTCAGGGTTATGGGTAACAAACATCCAGCGCATCACATCTACCCCAATCTTATCCGCTCCCTCATTGAAATCGATTGAATTCCCCCAGGATTTATGCATCGGCCGGCCGTCTTCACCAAGCATCGAACCGTAACCCAACACCAATTTGAAAGAATTTCGTTTTTCCAAAACAGTGGACATCGCAATCATCGAATAAAACCAGTTTTTGAATTGTCCGGGGAAAGACTCCGTAATAAAATCTGCCGGGAACCATTCTTCCCAATACTTTTTATCAGTCGTATAGCTTAATGTAGAAAATCCTACGATTCCCGCATCCAACCAAACATTACCAACATCATTAACTCTACTAACAACTTTTTGACACTCCGGACATTTGATTTTAACGCTATCGATAAACGGTTTATGCGGAGTATGTCCCTCGAAATCCTCCCAACCTTCCACGGCTTTCTCTTGCAGTTCTTCTTTTGAGCCGATTACTTCAAAATGTCCGCATTCGCATTCAAAAACCGGCAATGCCAAACCCCAATAGCGGTTTTTTTTGCTGATTAACCAGTCACTCATGTTGGAAAGCCAATCCAACTCTCGCTCCAAACCAAATTCCGGCCGCCACTCTATCATCTTGGCCGTATCTTTCATTTCTTCCCTTAGAGTCTTACCGGACTTTTCCTTAACGTCCATTGCGATATACCACTCCTGAGTGACTTTCCAAACTAATTCTGTTTTACACCGCCAACAAGCCGGATAACGATGGGTATATTTCTCGGTCTTGAATAAATTATCAGACTTCTTTAAAAACTCGATGATTATTTCCGGGTGTTTTTTGGCGCTTTGCGAGGAAAACTCGTTCATATCACTTAGATAAAAAGCTTCATCATCGATTAACGCAATCATCGGCAATTTTTCTTTTTTACCCAAACGGTAATCCTCTGCTCCCTGCCCCGGAGCAACATGCACCATACCTGTTCCTTCTTCAACCGAAATCGGTAAAATTAACGGATCTGAAGAAACCACTTTATGCTTATAATCACCCAGAGCTTCTTTAACCCGCGGTAGATTATCAAAAGGCGATTCATACAACTTACCTATCAACTCTTTGCCTTTAAAAGTTTTCTTGACGGTTAAACCAAGTCTTTCCGCCGCCTCTTTAACTACGATATAAGCATTGCCGGCAATTTCGCCTTCGGCCTCGACATAATCTTTAGCCGGATCAATAGCCACTGCTACATTGCCCGGCAAAGTCCAGGGAGTGGTAGTCCAGGCAAGTAAATAAGTGTTTTTTCGATTAGCCAACGGGTATTCGATAAAAATCGAGTCGTGAGTTAATTCTTTATAATCTTCGGTGAGCATTTCGTGTTGGGAAATGGCCGTTTCACACCTTGGGCACCATGGCACGCTGTCGGTACCCTTGTAAATCCAGCCACGCTCATTGCAGGTTTTTAAGAAATGCCAAATCATGTAATTATTTTCGTCAGACATGGTGTAATAGGAATTGTCCCAATCCATAAAGTAACCAAGTCTTTTGCTTTGTTCGGTTTGAATGGCGCTGTATTTACCCACTCTGTCTTTACAAAGCTGCACAAATTTAGCAATGGAAGCTTTTTTATCACCGGCGACGAGGTTTTCGATATCTTTTTTATTTCGTACTCCCAACTCTTTTTCCACTTCGACTTCTACCCAAAGACCTTGACAATCAAAACCGTTTTGAAAGCGTTGCTTAAAGCCGCGCATGTTGTAAAACCGCTGCCAGACATCTTTGTAAGTTCTGCCCCAAGCGTGGTGGACGCCCATCGGATTATTGGCGGTAATTGGGCCGTCTAGAAAGGAAAATCTTGTCTTGGAAGTATCATTTCGATGAAGATATTTTCTTTGCAGTCCTTCTTTGGTCCACTTCTCCAATAATTCATTCTCCAGTTTGGGAAAATCGACTTGTGGATCAACAGGCTTAAACATAAATTCTATTATAGCTTGCCAGCATAATTTTGACAATGAACTTCAACTTCTTTTCATTATTGAAAGATTTTTGCTATCATTAAAGTGGTAGTATATTATTAAGTATTTATCTATGCAAAACGATAAGGTGATTTTGGAAATTAAAACTCCCAGAAATACCGAGGAGACTTCGGAAGCCATGGCTCAATTCCTTTCCAGTCTGGTTAACTTAAAACGCCAGATATTATATTTTTATAAGCGTGGAATTCCGATTAGCCTGGAGATTGCCACTTTTGAGCAAAGAACCCATTTTTTTATCGTAGTTCCGCAGAAACTGCAAACCTTTATTGAGGGTCAGCTAACCGCCCAGTACCCAAAAGCGCTGATTGTCAGAAACAAGGATTATTTACCGGATATTTTAAACTCCCCGGGGCAACTTTATGAGGGGAGACTCAAGCTAAAACACGGAGCCCTGTTCCCCATAAAAACCTATAAGGATTTTAAAGATGTAGATCCATTAAGCTCGATTTTAGGAATTTTGGCAAAACTGGATAAAGACGACAGGGCGGTAATCCAATACTTACTGGTGCCAATCGGTACCGGCTGGCAGGCAAAAGGACAAGGGGCAATTCTTAAAAGCACCGATCCGGACAAAGAAAATCCCCTCAATCAATATAAAAAAATTATTACCGATAAAATCAGTCAAAACGGTTTTAGGACGGGAATAAGAATTTTAGTAAAAAGCGATAATCCCAGTTTGTTTTTTAATATTATTAATGGATTTTCTATTTTTAATAATCCCATTGGTAACAGTTTTTTCCTAAGACGTCCGCATCTTTGGCAAAACAAAAGATTTGAAAAAGCGCTTCTTAGCAGGAGCAGGTCTTTTATACCGAGTAATCAAGTTCTAAATATTTCGGAAGTTGCCAGTCTTTATCATCTTCCAACAGAACAGCTCGCTAAAATCCACAATCTCTCTTGGACCAAAGCCATTTTTTCCGAGCCGCCGGAAAATTTACCGATCGCTCAAGGTTTGGGTGACGCAGAAAAACAGGAGATTAATTTTTTTGCCACTACCGAATTTAAAAATAAACTGACCAATTTTGGTATCAAAAGAAAAGACAGACGAAAACACACTTATATAATCGGAAAAACCGGCGCCGGAAAATCAACACTCATCGCCAACATGGTGATTAATGACATTAGAAATGACGAAGGAGTAGCGGTTATTGACCCGCACGGAGATTTGACGGAAATAATTTTGGATTACATCCCATCGCACCGGATTAATGACGTAATTTACTTGGACCCATCCGATTCTTCATCCAGCTCTTTTCATCTTAACCCTTTGGAGGTTGGAAACACTCAGAAAGAATTAGTTGCTTCCGGCATTGTTTCTATTTTTAAAAAGTTGTACGGAAATTCCTGGGGACCAAGACTTGAATATATTCTAAGAAATACTATTTTAACTCTTTTGGAAGTTCCCGATTCGACTTTTTTGGAAGTTCCCGGTTTATTAACGGATAAAAGTTACCGGGATAAAGTTGTTGCTAAGTTAAACGATCCGGTTTTAAAGAATTACTGGCTGAACGAATTCGAAACAATGACACCAAGGCTGATGAGCGAGTCTATTTCGCCAATCCTTAATAAAGTCGGCCAATTTATCTCTTCCAATATTGTTAGAAATATTATCGGCTCGCCTAAATCCACCATTGATTTGGAAAAAATTATGAATGAAGGAAAAATTGTACTACTTAATCTTTCTCAGGGGAAATTAGGAGAAGATAATTCGTCGCTTTTAGGCGCGATGATAATTACAAAATTACAATTGGCGGCGATGAACCGGGTTGATTTAGCCGAAGAGCAAAGAAAAGATTTTTATCTTTACGTTGACGAATTCCAAAACTTTGCCACTAATTCTTTTATTAAGATTTTGTCTGAAGCCAGAAAATACCGCTTAGATTTAATCATGGCAAACCAATATATGGCGCAGGTACCCGAAGATGTCCGGGCGGCGATTTTTGGCAATGTCGGAAGCTTAATTTCTTTTATAGTCGGGGCGCAGGATGCTTTTTACTTAGCCAAAGAATTAGGAGAAAGATTTAAAGAGGAAGATTTATTGGCTTTGGGCAATTATCAAATTTTAACCAAACTGTCTATTGACAGTATTACTTGCCCGCCATTTTTGGCGCAAACTTTACCTTTGCCAATCAGTAAAAACCAAAACCGCGAAACGGTAATCCGCGTCTCTAAAGAAAGATATTCCCAGCCCACGAAAGAATAAGCTCTCCAAAAAGGAAAAAAGGCACCATGGGGTAATAAAATAAAAAAAGTAGCTGACGAAAAGTCAGCAAGACTGCGCGTGCAGTAAATACTCTTTAGAGTCTATCACCTTACGGTGCCTTTAACACTTGAGTGCGTTGCGAAAATGGTTCGAGACCTTTCTCAACAGTTAGACTGCGAGTTGATTTCCCGAAACGGGTGTTTTTTTGAACATAGTAGTCCTCTTTTCTCCTAAATGGAGAGGCTCAGCATCAGGTAGCTTGGTGTGGATCCAAAATTGGATCTTTATACCAGATGCTTGGCTGAGCACACTCCTTACGAGCTACTTATCGGACATAGACGTCCTGCGTGCGAGAGCGATTAGCCCTGCAGAGAACGGCGCTGTGTCCGAATAGTCAAGAGACCAAGACCAGCGAACGCCAAAGAGACGAGCAGCGCGATGGGCAGGAAGCCCGAGTTGCTGTCAGGACCTGACGTGCCGTTGGTGCTGGTGACAGGCGGAGTCGCAACCGGAGTCGCACAGGGTGGAGGCGTGACTTGGACAGCTATGGCCGCTCCAACAGAAACGCACGTGGGTGCGGGTGTCGGAGTCGGACATACGCCGATGGTGAAGGTGCCGCCAACCATGTCGTTAGCCTTGGCATCTCGCCATTCGTATGTGTACACGCCGGGATTCAGCTGGATGGCATCGAAGCCCTTGGTGACAAGGATGTCGCCGGGTTCGATAACCAGATACCAACCTTCGGGAACGCCGGTGAATGCGACAGTACCGCCGCAATTCACGACAGGATCCGAAGGAGGAGTCGGCTTGTTGCACAGGCCAAGATCGTTGACGACCGGCCCTGTTACAACCGTGGGGAAATCCGTCCAGCGAACCCACAAATGATCACCGCCGTTGTCGGCATATGTGGTGGTAGTCATGGGTCCACCCCAACCGCCGCCAGCGATGGGATCGTTTTGGCTGGACCAGTCGATGGAGCTGCTCCAGTTGATTCCGTTAGTGGAGAACTCCATGCCGTAGCCCTTTACGACGCCCGGAAGAACGATGTACCAATTGAATTCGTTGTACGTCGAATCGGGCGGGTCAGGCGGGTTCTGAAGTGACGTCTGACATACGGCTGTGATGATGGGCTTAGCCGGCAGTGTCGGGCACGAAGGCGTCGGCAGCGTCTTCGTTTCCGTGAACTCGGTAACCGTCTGGCCGTGGTCAGTGTAGGTGATGGTTAGGGTGACTGAACCGCTGGTGACCGTCGTGCCGGACTTGCTCCAGATGACGAGGTCGCCAGAGTTGTGCGTTGTGTCGTAGTGACCGTTGGTGATGCCCGTTTGTCCGGGGATCGTGGTCGTCACTTTGACGGTACGATCCATGGTAACGTTGTTCGCCAACGAGACTACAGCTGTCCAGCCGACGGGGGCACACGCTTGCGTGACCACGACGTCGCCTGAGTGTCCTTGCACCTGAGCCGGAGCTACGACCGATGTGGCCGAAAAGGCGCCGGCTACGAGCAGGATTGAAACCGCGAGCAGACCGAGTTGTCTACCGTATTTCTTGAACACGAGTACCTCACTTCGTTGAATAGGACTTCCCTTCCGTGGGAACTTAACCTTGTCCCTTTGTCCGATTCACCTCCCTATTACAAACCTGCATGGTTTGACATGCTCGGTCGTTGGTGCTTGGCGGGCACGAGACGGAACTTCCGGCCTCCGATGGTTACGCGTGAACAAGTGTTCACTTTACTGCGCACCACGAAGGGGAATCCGCACCGACCGCAAAATGCGATTGGTTGCCCTCCACTGTCGTTAACCAATAGTGAGCCACCGCAGTGTGAACAGCCTTCCTGGCTGGCCTTACTGGCGGTGAGCAATGGGAGTGTTCCCATCTACTGATTCCTTCACTTTTGACGGAAGAACTCGCCGTTAAGGCAAGCTTGGGTGAGTGAACGTTACAGGCTCTTGCCGAGCGTGCTCAACACTGAAGTGATGGCATGACTCAGGAAGAGCAAAGCCAACACGGCCGCGATGGCGATGAGTGCAAGGATCATAGCGTATTCCGCGAGACCTTGTCCCCTCTGAAAGTAACGAGACATCCTAATGCTCCTTCCTTGGAATTACTTCCAAGATTGGGTGGGACGCTAACCTAGCTACTGCTATTACCTACATACTTGCGCGAGGCAAGTTGTTGGCTTACGAGCAGGCAGCAGAGGCGGTAACACGCTCGACGTCTACACGATCGAGGATGGTGTTTTCCGCGTCTGTGTCTGCATCAACGACAGCTTGGCTTTTGTGATTGATGAAGTCGTTCATCAGCAGAATGTCCGCGTTGTACAGAAGCAGTAGGTCGGCGTGAAAGACAGAGTAGCAGGCCATCGGCGGATTGAGTCCAAGCCATTTGACGGCTGCTGCATCATCTGCTTTCGCTTTATCGACGGCGACTGTAAACGCTGCGTTGGTGGTCGCGGCATTGAAGGCATCTGTGTCTGCATTAAAAGTGCTCTGAGTTGCCATATCCCAGGCGCTAAACACCGAGAACGGCGTACCGGACTCTGTTGGAGACGCGGTTGGCGCCATGGTCGGAGCAGGTGTGACATGGATGGTCGGAGCAGGTGTGACGTAGATGGTCACCGGTGTCGGAACTGGAGCCATGGTCGGAGCTGGGGTAACGACTACCGTAGTACTCGTACAACCCGCCGCGGCAATGACCAGAACGACCAGACCAAGTAGGTATGCAAGTTTCTTCAACGGAATCTCCAGTTTATGGGTGGCCGAAAAAACAAGTTCTTACTTAAGCCCTATCGATGTTCACCTCCATGATAACTCTCTCTTCTCTAACGATTGGATTACCGCGGATCAGAGCTTTATTGGCTCGAATCGCGATTTTGAAATGTCCTTCTCCCTTAACTACTAAATACTAAAACTTCTACTCGTCGAGCACTAGACACTAACTAATTAATGCCCAAAGCTCGACGAATAAAAGAACATTTTTCGCAACTTGTCAAAGTGCAAATGAATACTAAGCGACCAAACAAAACTCCGGACAACAAATTAGTCCGGGCTTATTTAATCACTAAGTAGGGATACTATCAGAAAAATGTCTAAAAGTCAAACTATGGGTCGAGCTTAAGTGAGGTTTAATTTTTTTGTCTTAAGAATGCGGGCTAAGCCACAGCGAAGTCCTGAAAGCATTTGAAGAAAATACCTAAGACATTCCTAGTTTTTAGTTTCTTTTCTTACTAACTTTTTACTAATTGAGGACAGGCTCCAATTACCTCTGGGTTTCTAAGAAGAACTGTTCTGTCTGTTGTATATGCTAGTCCTTTATTAGGATTATTCTCAAAACCCAAATATATAACTTCAACTCCTCTTTGTTTAAGCTCTCTAACCGCTGGTTGTAAGTCAGAATCAGAACTACAAAGAATGGCTGTCTTAAGTTCACCATCACAAGCTAAAGAAACTAAATCTACAGCAATTCTTACATCAACTCCCTTTTCTCTAAAAACAAGTTTCTCTCCGACCTTTTGAGCTCTTACATTCCCAGCAATTATAAATTCATAACCATGTTTTATAAGATTATTTCTTAGTTTTCTCTGAAAGCTGATTAACTCCTCCGATTTCTTTCTTGTTTCAGGATGAGAATGTAATTTTGCAGCGTAAAATATTTTTCTGGAGATATTAAAACCCTTAAGCGCTTCTCTTAATAATTTACTGACATCTATTGAGGCCAAGTCTATTTTACTTTTATCAATTCCTTCATTTTTTAAAACTTCTTCAACTTTATTAATAAAGTTTTCGCCATCAATAAAAAGAATAATTTTAGACATATGGAAATATTATCTACCTAAAATTAAAGAAAGTAAACATTAAAAAACCTCAGCGGACCTTGCGGTACTGGCTGAGGCGTTAATATACATATATTACACTAATATGGTGTATATGTCAAGACAGAATTTCTTAGAATTTAGCTTGTTAAATCAATCTAAATTAGTTTTTCTGCCTCAAAAATGCGGGTTAAGCTGCAGAGAAATCCCGCGGTCCGAAGGACTAATTCTTCTGACGCAAAAACGCGGGAATGTCCCAGGTGTCGTCTTCCTCTTCGATCGGCGGCTCCATCGGAACAGGCGGCTCGACATTATTTATCGGAGTTGATTGTTGGGACTGTTCCATCACCCGATTGATAGTTGGCGTCATAAATTCTTTCAGCGTTTGCCGGGTTGAATCAAAACCGGTCGCAATCACCGTAATCTTAAGTTGGTCGTGCATGGTTTCATCAATGGTGGCACCAAAAATAATGTTGGCGTCCGGATCCGCTTCTGACGCGATAATTTTTGCCGCTTCATCAACTTCGTTCATCGTTAAATCGGGGCCACCGATGATATTAAAAAGCACTCCTCTGGCTCCACTCATGGAAATTTCCAAAAGCGGAGACGCAACTGCGGCTCTGGCGGCAGCTTGGGCTCGGTTTTCTCCAACTCCCGTGCCAATTCCCATCAAAGCCGAACCGGCATTGGACATGATTGTTTTAACATCGGCAAAATCAACATTTATTAAGCCCGGCAGTGTGATTAAATCCGAAATGCCCTGCACGCCTTGGGTTAAAACCGAATCGGCCACTTTAAAAGCTTCCAAAAGTGACAATTTTTTATCCACCACATCTAAAATTCTTTGGTTCGGAATTACAATTAAAGTATCAACTTTATCTTTAAGTTCTTCAATTCCGTCTTCGGCAGTTACCATTCTTCTCGTCCCCTCAAAGGCAAACGGTTTGGTAACCACCGCCACCGTTAAAGCGCCTACTTCTTTGGCCGCTTTAGCAATAATCGGAGTCGCGCCTGTCCCGGTTCCTCCGCCCATTCCAGCGGTTAAGAAAAGCATGTCGGTTCCATCTAGCAGTTCTTTAATTTTTTCGTAGGATTCTTCTGCCGCTTGCTTTCCAACTTCCGGATTTCCACCCGAACCCAAACCTTTAGTTAAGTCTTCTCCGATTTGCATTTTAGTGGCGGCTTGGTTTAAAAGTAGAGATTGCGCGTCCGTATTCACCGCGATAAAATCAACTCCTTGAATGGTGCTTTGGGAAATCATGGAATTGAGGGCGTTAGTTCCACCGCCACCAACTCCCATTACTCTTATCTTGGCAAAGTTGGTTGTTTGCGGTTTAATTAACATAGTAATTTATATGGGCATACTAACAAATCGGAAATGATTTTGCAAGCCCACATTTAGGGCAGGAAGGATTTAAAAAACGCTATGGCTTTTGTAAAAAGTTTACTGTTGAATTTAAAGGGAATGTTAGGCATTGCAAAACCAAATGGCAAAGAAGAAGCAATTTCAATTGTTCCGCCGTACGTCACTAAACCAATGACTGTCGCAAATGACGGCTCGCCAATTTCATCGATTATTCCTTTAACGTTGGTGGGAATGGCCACCCTTACCGGCATCGCCAATGTACGTTTCGCGGCATCAGTTATTCCAACCGTCTTGGCTCCACCCCCCGTAATTACAACTCCCGACGGTATTTGACCGCCAAAGCCGCTCTTTTTTATCTCGATACCAATCATCGTAAACAATTCGTTTAATCTTGGCCGAATAATTCCATCAATTAAAGTTTTTTTGGAAACTTTTCTTAGTTCCTCCGCTAATGCCAGCGAACTTAAGTCTACTTCATCGCTTGAGAGTTTTTCCTGCTTTTCTTCCGCCTCTTCTTCTTCAAGTTTGAATTGTTTTTTAGTGGGACTCGACAAGAAAAGTTTTATTTTTTCCGCTGATTCCAGGGAAATTCTTAGCCCAATTGCCAAATCGTTAGTAATATGTCTGGCGCCGATTGGAATTACTGAAGAATAGGCAACGGATCCGTCGATATAGATAGACAAGTCGGTGGTTCCAGCTCCGATGTCAACCAGCACAACTCCTAATTCTTTTTCCGTCTCCGACAATACGGCCAAAGAACTGGCGTAACCTGAAAAAACTACTGCGTCTAAATCAACGCCGACTTCAGAGAAGGCTTTTTCCATATTCCTGATGGAGGTGCTGTTAGCGGAAATAATGTGTGTATCAACTTCCAGTCTTACTCCGGTCATACCGACCGGATCTTTAATTCCTTCTTGTCCATCAACGATATAACTCCGCGGTAGTACATGGATTATTTCGCGGCTGGAAGGAAGAGAAACTGCCCTAGCGGCATCAATTACCCTGCTTAAATCATTAGGGGTTATTTCTCCTTCCGGATGTGCCACCGCCACTACGCCCCGGGAATTTTGCGACTCGATATGACTACCGCCAATCGAAGCGACGATGTGTGAAGCGGAATACCCTGCCATTCTTTCTGCGGCCTCCAAAGAATTATTAATCGAAAGAACTGCTTCGTCAATATCAACTATTTGTCCTTTTCTTACCCCGTTTGCCGGAGATTCCGAAACTCCCAAAACATTAACTTCTTCATCAACTTTTGCAATCAGAGTAACAATTTTTGAAGTTCCAATATCTATGCCAACAACTATTTTTCCTTCACTCATACGCATTAAAACGAAACCACAGGATTGTCAAACCTAAAATCTAAAACTTTCAGCTTCTTTCCTTCTATTGTAAGCCTAGCAAGCATAAGTTGTAAAGAGGACAATTGGCTCCCAATATCTTTTTTTGAGGATAAAATCACCTCTCCATTATCAATCAAATTAACTACGTATGAGTCGTCCGAATTTACGACGACGCTTGAAAAGGAAATGTGTTTATTAGCTAACTCATCCTCAAGACTAATTAACTTAGATAATTTTGTTTTCGCCAAAGGACTAATGATGGTACCCTGGACAAAATTAAAATAGAGGTATTCAAGTCCAATTGACACAATCAATAAAATAACGAGAATAACCAGTACTATTTTTAGCCTATCTTTAAATTTGTCTTTCTTAAGCAGTCTTCTTTGTCGTAACATCATCAAGAACCCTCACTATATTTTCTGCGGCGTTGGGGATTAAAACATTTTGTTCTAAGCGATATTTTTCTAATTTTTTTAGCATAGCTAATACCTTTTGCGTAAAAATTTCCGGAGTTAACTCGTTTTGCAAACCAATTTCCGCTAGTCCCAATCCTTTTAGAAACAGAGCATTTTTTAATTGCTCCTTTCTCTGGGAAAAAGGTAACGGAATCAGAAAAGCCGGAGTTTTAAAATAAATTAATTCTGTCACTGTATTTATTCCTGCTCTGCCAATTACTAGATTAGCTCTACTTAAATTATTCGCTACTTCTTCTGGCGAAAAGAATTTCTGCGGATGGTAATTTTTACTAAGTTGCGAATTAAGTTTACTTGCCGCCGCTTGCAACTTATCAAAATCGGCATATTTCTTCGCATCTCCGGTTTGATGAACAACCGTAAAATTTTTTAAAAGTCCGCTTAAAGATTTCTCGACTAAAAGATTTATGGCGTGCGATCCACTACTACCGCCGGTGATATAAATTTTTGGCAGTCCCGTTTCCTCCTTAAAAGGTTTTGCATTTAAAACTACGCCTCTCAACGGATTTCCGGTTAAAACTGTTTTATGTCTGGGAAAATATTGTTCCGATGACTGCCATGAAATACAAATTTTTTGAGCAAATTTAGCTTCTATCCTGTTGGCAAATCCGGCTTCCAAAGTTTGTTCATGAATAACAATCGGAATTTTTAAGAAAAATGCGGCTAAAACTACCGGTAAAGACACATATCCGCCAAACCCCAATACCACCTCCGGCTTAATTTCCCTAAGAATTTTTAGAGACTGGGTAAACCCTAATGGAAATTTTGCCAACGATGGAAAAGTATGTCTAGTAAAGCTTCTTTGTAATCTAGCCGTATTGATCGCATAAAAAGGAATTCCTAATTTCGCAATCTCTTCATATTCTAGAGAAATTGCCTTATCGCCTTCAAAGGTATGTTTTCGGCCAAAATAATAAACTTCTTCGTTTTTAAGCTGCTCTATAACCGCCAAAGCCGGCGACAAATGCCCGCCAATAATGACCACTTTCATGTTTTTTCTCCTTGTCTGGCAATATTTAAAAGTATACCAATCGCCGTAAGATTAATTATTAAAGCCGAGCCCCCGTAGGAAATAAAAGGCAGCGGGATGCCGGTTAAGGGCAAAAGCGCTGTCTGGGCAGACAGATTGATAATGATTTGCATTGCTAAAAAAGTTATAATTCCTCCTGCTAATAGCTTACCAAATTGATCCCTTGCGTTGATAGCAATATAGAAACCACGCCAAACAATAATCACAAATACCGCAATAATTAAAAATGCTCCTAAGAAACCCAATTCTTCGGCAATAATCGCGAATATCGAGTCGGTCGCATTTTCCGGAAGATAAGCGTATTTTTGCAAAGAGTTACCCAAGCCCACCCCGGTTAATCCGCCGGAGCCTAATGCAATTAAAATTTGCCTTATGTGGTATGACGAACTACTAATACCTTGATTGAAATTTAGATAGGAGGTAATTCTTGCCGCCCGATAGGGCTCAAGCTTTGCAAACAAGAAACCTAAAACCGCGATTACCGGAGTAAGAATAAAAAAATAGAGCGTCCGGGCACCCGATAAAAAATATAAGATGATGCCTTCCGCCAAAATAATTACCGCCGTACCCATATCCGGCTCTAAGATAACTAAAACAATAATCATTGATAGGAGTAATAGAAAGGACCAAATCCGGCCTTTTTCTTTTTTTGAAAACCAGGCCGCTAGATAAATAGCTAGAGCTATTTTCACAAACTCTGAGGGCTGCAGAACAGTAAATCTTAAGTTAATCCAGCGGCTAGCCCCCAAAACTTTAACGCCAACACCCGGAATAAAAACGGCGAGCAGTAACCCGATTGCCACCAAAAGTATTGGAATAGCCAAATTGTAAAGCCGGCGGTAATCAAAACGGGAAAAGAAAAATAACGCTATTACTCCTAAGATAATCCAGAAAATCTGGTCTTTCACGTAATGATATTTATCGGCGAAATCCCGAAAAGCCACAAAAGAGGACGCATCGTAGATCATAAACAGGCCAAAAAACGTCAGCAGTAAAACGGAGACAAGTAGAATCAGATCAATTTTCTTCATTACTTAATGAAAGCGAGGTAAAGCCCTAAAATTGCAAAGAAAGCACCCAATAGCCAGGCTCTCATGACAATTTTTGGTTCGTCCCAACCTCTTTTGAGAAAATACAAATGCAGTGGCGCTGCCGGTAAAATTTTTCTTTTCAAAAATTTTTTACTCGCTAATTGCAACAGAGATGAACCTACTTCCAAAACAAAAACTCCGCCAATAACAACAATCGCCAAAGTTTTCCCTGTCAAAAGACCAATAATCGCCAATGAAGCGCCTAGCGACATTGAACCCACATCGCCAAGCCAAATTCTGGCCTTATAGATATTGAAATAAAGAAATGCGGCAATGCTTCCCATTAAAACTGCCACAAAAATTCCTAATGATTGATCCACGTTGGTGTAGGAAATTGCTAAAAATGAGACCAAAGCGATAAGCATTAATCCCGGAGCCAATCCATCCAACCCATCAGTTATATTGAAAGCATTTACAAAGGCAACGATTACAAACGCGGCAAAAGGAATATATAAAAATCCTATATCGGTAAGGCCGATTCCTCTAATAAAAACGAAACTGTAACCTAATTTCGTATAAAGAATGGTTGCCGGAACAAAAGCAAGAGCTAATTGCAGTAAAAACTTGTATCTTAGTCTTAAGCCAAAAAATGGAACTTTTGCTCCATTAGCTAATTTTTTACCGTCATCGTACAAACCCAATAATCCAAAACTAATAAAAGTGAATAGAATAACAAATATTTCCAAAGGGTTTATCTTGACATTTAACATTCCGAAAGACCACAAAAATATAACAGTCGAAACACAAATAATTAAGAGTCCTCCGCCAAAAGGAGTTCCCACTTTCCATTTATTGAATTTGTCAAAAAGCGGCGTAGGTTTATTAAAAGGATCTACGGTTGCCTGATCCTGCCTTCTGAGTTTTATTTTATAGAGGAAATCTATAAAAGGGATAATTAAAATCGCTGTGATGACTAAAGTAAGCAGCGTTAATCCCAAAAGTTGTGTCATATATTGATATTATAGTCTCTAGTTGGTATACATTCAAATTGAACTAGCCTAGATTCGCCTTTACTGGCCGAGGATTTCCATGATGGCTTTGGCTAATTTCTCGCTGTCGTGCCTAATAATACTTCTTTTTAAAGTGTCTGCGGGGCTAAATCCTAAAATAACATCTTTGATTAGATTTTTTCTGACAACCCGAAATTCCATTTCACCATCTAAATCATCTTGGACCGGATGTTCGTCAAAACCCTTATACCATGCGACTGCTGCCTTTTTTGGCATTTTTTTATTAACCAAAACTACATCCAACTGATCTTTACCAACATATTGTTTCAAATCCCCAACGTGGTCTTTAGCAGTATGCTTGGTTGTTTGTCCATATTTAGTCATTAGATTTAAAACATAAATTTTCTTTGCTTTAGACTTCTTGATTGCGGCCTGAATGCCCTCTACCAATAGATTAGGAATAATGCTGGTATACAAATCTCCGGGGCCAATAATAATCGCGTCTGCTTCCTTAATTGCTTTTTTGGCATCGGGATTTGCTCTGACTGCCGGTTTTAAAAAGGCTCTTTTTATCTTCGCTCTTTTTTCGCGTTTCTCTACTTCGTCAATATGTGTCTCACCCTCAATAACTGTTCCGTCTATTAATTCTATACACAAATCGCTTTTGGCGTAAGTAACTGGAATTACTCTTCCATGAATACGTAAAATCTTCCCCACTTCTTCAATCGCTTTTTTCATACTGCCGGTAGTTTTTGTTAATGTAGAAAGGAATATATTCCCAAACGTATGTCCTCTTAATCCACCCTCTTCAAACCGGTAGTTGAACATTTCCCTTAGGAGTCTCGAGGATTTCGCTAAGGCAACCAAACATTGCCTGACATCGCCGGGAGGAAGCACGCCAAGCTCATCCCTAAGCTTTCCGCTTGAACCGCCATTATCCATCATCGTAATGATAGCGGACAAATCAACATCGTATTTTTTAAGTCCGGAAAGCGCAACGAAAGTTCCCGTTCCTCCTCCGATTACGACTATTTTTTTGTTTCTTTTCATAATTTAATTATGAGTTTACGTAGTATAACAGCCGCCACATTTAGCTGCAAACTTACTCAATCAATCAGAAACAATCGATATTGCTTCTTTCAGATTGGTAATTGTTGCGTCCGGAGAAAAATTGTTAAGAAACGTTTCATCTTGAGCGAATGGACCACGCTTAATCCAAATTGTAAAAATTGAAGGATCAAATTGCTTAGCGTTATATAGAATTTCCAACTTATCATCAATTAAATAGATTTTACAATTACCATATTGCTTTATCACTTCTTTCAAATTTTGATTTTTATTTTCAAAAATATGAATATTCTTGGTTTGAAAAAATTTTACAATACCAGTTTTTTGCAATTTAGCTTTCTGAAATTCACTTTCGCCTTTAGAAAAAATTCCCAATTCTGCTATTTTTGATGATTTTACCAATACAGATTTAACTTCATCATATAAGGAATATTGCGTAAGATCAGAAGCCTTAAGAGCTGTAGTATCAAATAAAGTGTAATCAATATCAAAGAGGACGAGTTTATTTAATAATTTCATTAGCTTGATGGAAACCTCTTACGGAGGTTAGTGGATAAACAACGCAGTTTTTACCAAGAATTGTTCCGGGATTTAAAACCGAATTTACTCCAACCGCGCAGCCGTCTCCAATAATTGCACCAAATTTGCCTAAACCGGTATTTATTTTTTCGCCTTGAATATTTACTAAAATTTCCTGCCTATCCAAACGTAAATTAGCAACGATTGCGCCGGCTGAAATATTAACATTATTACCAACAATACTGTCCCCAACATAATTAAGATGAGCAATTGAAGAATTATTTAAAATAATAACATTTTTTAGCTCTACACCATGACCAATTTGGACATTATCTCCTAAAATACAATTATCCCGCATTAGAACAGCATTGCCGATTAAGCAATTCTTGCCAATTATTGCTTTGCCTTTAATTACAGCGTCTTTTTCAATAACAGTTCCTTCGCCAACTACAACATTTTCTGTATTTATTTTTGAGTCAAGATAGCTCTGCATATTACTGAGGGCTTCCCAAGGATAGCTGAGATCTTTAAATAAATCGGAGAAAGAAACGTTATTTAAATCGAAAAATTCTTCTACCGTAATCATATTATTTATTCCCTAGAAGACAACATTCTTTCTGCTTCTTGAAGCTCGTCTTTGGTATTTACTCCTCTCCAGGGAATATTTCCGGCTGTAAGAGTTTCGACGATTTCATTATTTCTGATTCCAATATCAATTAAGCTGGTGAGGTAGTATTCTCCTGTCACCGGACTTTTCTCAACCTGCGGCAAATATTTTCTTAAAAATTGGATATCGGCAACATAACAGGCCGGATTGATTTCGCGTATTTGTTTTTGCTCAAAAGTAGCGTCTTTTTCTTCTATAATTCCTTCTAACTTTCCCTCTCTATTTCGAATTATTCTTCCAAGTCCTGTCGGATTATCTACGTTAATTGTTAAAAATGTAAAAGCAGCATTACTCTCTCTATGTTTATTAACAAGCGCTTCGATAATCTCTCTTTTATAAAGAGCAGAATCATCTCCCTGTAAAATTAATACATCCCCCATGTCTTGAGGCATTTCTCTTAAGGCTACTTCAACCGCATTCGCTGTCCCTAATCTTTGCGCCTGCTCAACAAAAACAATATCTCCGTCAAGTAAACTTTTAACAGAATCTTTGGCAAAACCTACAACAATCGTTATTGGAGAAGCCTCGATTTGCCTAAGCAAATCCACTGTATGTAAAATCATCGGTTTTCCGCCAAGAGGCAAAGTGACCTTGTTGACGTCTTTAGATTCCATTCTTTTACCTTCTCCCGCTGCTAATACTATTGCTGCTAGTTCTTTCATCTTTATTCTTCTAATCTTTTTATGCTTGCTCCCAAACTACTTAATCTTTGTTCAAATTGTTCATACCCCCTATCCAAGTGTTCAATATCAAACAGCACGCTTTGTCCCCTAGCCGCCAGAGCTGCCAAAACAAGACTTGCGCCAGCTCTTAAATCGGCGACCGTTAAAGCCGCATTATGCAATGGAGTTGGACCAAAGATTCTGATGGCATGCAAATTTTTATTATTATCGTCTTTGATGTTAAAGTTATAAATAGTTTCGGGATTTTTGACTTCCGGCTTATAAAATTCGATATTCGCTCCCATTTTTTTTAGTTCTTCTACGTAAGTAAACCGATTCTCATAAACAGTTTCGTGAATCGAAGACTCTCCATTTGCCTTAGTCATTAAAACCGCCCAGGGACCTTGCCAATCCGTCATAAAACCGGGATAAAAAGAAGTTGTAACATTACTGGACTTTAATTCTCCTTTGTAAAAAAATCTTATCCCATTTTGTTTTTCTTCTATCCCCCCACCGCAGTTTCTTACTACTTCCAGAAATTCTTCAAGGCCTTTAGCTTTTATATCGCGGATAAAAACATCTCCCTCCGTAATCAAAGCCGCAATCGCAAAAGTAACCACTTCATTCCTGTCCGGCGCAATTATAAATTCTGTCCCGTGTAATCTGGAAACCCCTTTGATAATTATTTTTCTTGGCTCTTCCCTAGCTATCCGTGCTCCCATTCTATTGAGTAAGCCAATTAGTTCGTCAATCTCCGGCTCTTGCGCCGCATTTTCCAACACTGTAATACCCCTAGCTAAAACCGCAGATAAAAGCATTGTTTCCGTACCCGTATGAGTGCTTTTTGAAAACTTATAAACAGTGCCGGTTAAACCTTTAGGAGCCAAGGCATGAAAATATCCGTCTTTGCTGTCGTATTGGATTTTGACTCCCATCTTTTTTAAACCCCCGACAATCCTATCTATTGGCCTGGCTCCAATTCTGCAACCACCCGGATTAGGAATAATTGCTTTTCCAAGCCTTGCCAAAAGTGGGGCTAAAAACATATAGGAAGTTCTTATTTCTGCTGCTTTATCTAATGATATTTTTTCGCTCGCAAAATTCTCTAACCTTATTGAGACATTGTGATCATTAAATTTTACTATTCCACCCAAGTTACGGATTATCTCCACCATGACCATGAAATCCGAAATTAAGGGCACATTTTTAACAATCACTTCATCTTCTGTCAAACAAGCTGCTACAAGAATTTTTAAAGCAACATTTTTAGAGCCAAGCACGGATACTTCTCCGCTTAATCTTTTTCCACCGTTAATTACCAATTTATTCATTTATTAATTCCTTTCCGATTTTGTAAACATCTCCCGCACCCATGGTAATAATTATATAATTGTCATTAAAGTTTTTTTGCTCGAGGTATTTTATCACATCTTCAAGTCTAGCAATATATAAAACATCCTTTTGAATTTTTGCAACACTACTGGCTAACAGCTCTGAGGAAACCGTATTATCGGCGACTTCTCGCAAGGAAGGGAAAATATCTGTCAAAATTAATTCATTTGCAAAATTAAATGAAGATTTAAACTGTTCGAACAAACTTTTTGTTCTTGAATACGTATGGGGCTGAAAAATACAAACAATTTTTTTGTTCGGATAAATTTTCCTAAAAGCTCCTAAAGTATTTTTTATTTCGGTTGGATGATGAGCGTAATCATCGTATATTAATGCCCCCGATGCTGTTTTTCCTACAAATTCCGACCTTCTCTTCGTACCCTTAAATACGAGTAAGTCTCTTTTTATATTTTCTACAGATAACCCCAATTCGAGACAAACCACAATTGCCGCAAGCGCATTTAAGGCATTGTATTCTCCGGCAATATTTAATGAGAACTCGCCGAGTAGTGTATCTTTCGCACGCACCCAAAAAAAAGTTTTTTCGGGCGCTATGCTTACCTTTTGGAGATTAAAATCAGCGCTTTCAGAAAAACCGTAGGTAATTACTTTGCCTGTATATTGCTTAATCATCTTTACTGTTTCCGGATCATCTATACCGGCTACCAGAACTCCCGATGACTTGATGTTTTTGGCAAAATTTAAAAACGCTTCTCTTAGCTGCTCCATTGAGGAGTAGAGGTCGGGATGGTCAAACTCAATATTGGTAATTACTCCAATTTGCGGATGTTGCCATAAGAATTTAGGCGTCTTATCATATTTTGGTTCTGTTGCATATTCGTCTGCTTCGGCCACAAAATACTTCCCTTTTCCAAAATGTCCGGACGAACCAAGTGAAGGAATATCACCCGTACCAATCAGGAAAGTCGGGTCTTGTTTATTCTCTTTAAGTATCGTTGCGATCATAGCCGAAGTGGTAGTTTTACCGTGAGAACCGGCCACCGAAATCCCCTCAAAAACATCCTTCAACAGCTCTCCGTCCATAAATTTACCGACTGCTTGTCCTTGTGTCCAAACCGGAATCCCTAACTGCTTTGCTTTAATTACTTCGATGTTCTCAAAACCACCATGAGCACCGGTAGTAATGAGAAGATCGCAAGCTAATAAATGCTCTTCGGAGAAACCTACCAAAGATTTTATTCCGGCTCTTTCTAATGGCGCGTCTGTAATGAATTCCTCGTCTAAATCGCAACCCGATACTTTAAAACCGGCCTCTTTGGCAATGATTGCCAGAGGCGTCATCCCTACCCCTTTTATGCCTAAAAAATGAATGTTTTTAATCTTATTCATTGCTTAAGTCTTAGCTCTTGCTTCCAAAGCCTCTTTAACCATTTCATATTCATCCCAAGGCTCTTCTCCCTTACCATAATTCATGGAACCTTCTTGAGATTTACCGGTAATTAACACTAAGTCATCTTTTTTAGCCATTTGTACAGCAGCCTGAATTGCCTCTTTTCTATCGGGAATTCTTATAACCTCACATTTTCCTTTTTTTATACCAACTTCAATCTCTGCAATAATTGCGTTGACATCTTCCGTTCTTGGATCCTCGGCAGTTAAGATAATAATGTCGCAGTACTCTGAAGAAATTTCCCCTAAAAACGGCCTTTTTAGTACGTCTCTTTCCCCGGCACTGCCGAAAACGTGAATTAAACTGCCCTTAACTGTTGGCCTTAATGCTTTAAGTATTTGTTCGGACGCATTTGATGTATGAGCAAAGTCAATCATTACGCTAAAATCTTCTTGATAGACATAATCTACTCTCCCAATTGGTTCACGAAAAGTCTGAAGAGCTTTTTTTATACTTTCATCGGTTATTCCTAAGGTTTTACACGCCGCAACTGAGGCTAAAACGTTATACTGATTGAACTCTCCCAATAAAGTATTCCCTTTAATATCAAACGTATTTTTATTGTAATCAGCGCTTTCGGAAAGTCCGTAAGTTATCCAATTCCCTTGTGTTTTTTGGCTTTTAACTTTTGACAGGAACATATACGAGCTATCGTCGCTATTAACAACGCATATTTTTGCTTTTTTTAATAGTTTAATCTTCGTTTCCAAATAATTGTCATAAGTTTTATGGTAGTCCAGATGCTCATTGGTGACATTGGTTAAAACTCCCACTTTAATCGGGATTCCCACGATTCTGTTTTGGTCAATTGCGTGAGACGTAACTTCCAAAACAAAATATTCTGACTTCTTATTGCGGGCTTTTCTTAAAAATTTCTGCAGTGAAAATGAAGCCGGAGTAGTAACGTGAAAACCGGTATCATAGGCTCGATTATCAATAACGGCCGATATACTTGAAATCATCGAGGCCTTCGCGCCTGAACTTTTTAAAATATGGTAAATCAAGTTAACAGTGGTTGTCTTTCCATCCGTTCCCGTTACGGCTATTACCTTCATGTCCCTTGCGGGGAAAAAGAAGAAAATATTAGCAAAAATAGCTACAAAAAAATGGTAAATATTTTTAATTCTTTGCCACATCGCTATATTATACCCTTTATTTAACCCATTCTCTAGTTTAGTATAATAGAAAAGTGATCCGAAACCTTACTCAAAACACTATTCTTGCTAAACAATACTCATTTAAAAAAGGATTTGGGAAAATAAAAGGGCTTTTAGGGAAAAATGAGGCTGAAGCGATCGTTTTCAAGACGAGATTCGGTATCCATACTTTCTTTTTAAACTTTCCGATTGATTTACTTATTCTAGACGATAAAGGAATGATTAAGCTGGCTAAAACTGTTAAGCCGAATCGAATTGTCTTCTGGAACATAAGATTTAAAACTGTCATTGAACTTCCCTTTAACACTCTTCGCCAGACCAAAACAAAGGTTGGCGACGCTATAACTTTATGATTTCTTTAATTTCCTTCCGGCGGTATCCCATAATAGCGTAAGAGCGACTGTGCAATGTCAAAAAAGATGGGCGCGGCGGTGTCCGCCCCATAAATTGAGGCTGTTGGCCTGTTTAGAATAACCAGCATCACGAATTTTGGGTTGTCGGATGGTGCAAACCCAACAAAAGAAGCAATTGTTTGAGTAGGATCATAATGACCGCTCACCGGAATAGAAGCCGTTCCCGTCTTTCCGGCTATACTGTAGCCCTTTAAGCGAGCCCAGGAAGCCTCCCCTTTATTGACTGCATTAACCATGATTTGAGTCATTACTTTGGCCGTTTCAGCGTTAATTGGCGCATCTAATGCTTTAGGCTGAATCTGCGTCGTATTTCCATCGGCATCTCGAACAGCCGCCACAACTTGAGGCTCCATTCTAATTCCTTCATTGGCTATAGCGGCTGTAGCATCTAAAAGCTCTATTGGCGTTATCGATATTCCCTGGCCAAAGCCGGTTGTGGCTAAATCTACCGCATACCACTGGCTTTTGGGCTTAAGCGAAGCCGAAACTTCCCCTTGTAAATCAATATTTGTGCTATCGCCTATTCCAAACTTACCCAAATAATTGATCATTCCGTCTAGTCCTAGCTTTTGCGTGACAAAAACCATTCCGGTATTATCGGAGTGTTGGATTACATCAATCATATTTGTATTTGGAAAATACTTATTGTCCCAGGTTTCCAGTTGGTAACCCCCCACAGATACGGGGCCGGCACAAGCATTACACTTTGTATCCGGTGTTACCAACTTTGCGTCTAAAGCCCCCGACATCACCAAAGGCTTAAAAGTCGAGCCGGGTTCGTATAAATCGGAAATAAAAGGATTTTTATACAAATCGTTCGTATAATCTTGATAGCTCCTCGGGTCGAAATTAGGATAGGCTGCCATCGCCAGAATTGCGCCGGTCTGAGGATTCATTATTCCTACCATTCCCGAGGTTGCTCCATATTGTTCTACTCCATCTTTAAGTTTTTGTTCAACCAGAAATTGAATTGAACGGTCAATATTTAAGATTAAATTCGCTCCATCGGTTTCGCCCGAAGATTGGTTCATTTCTGCCAAAATCGGCCTCCCAAACGCATCATGTACTTCAACCGCTTGTCCTGCTTTACCGCTTAAAAGCCGGTCGTAAAACCCTTCCAAACCAAAGTAACCTTTATCATTACCAGCACTATCTTTACCGACAAAGCCCAACAGCTGGGCAGCCATCGAAGCTTCCGGATAAAATCTCTGGTACTGATTGTCAAAACCAACTCCAGGCAAATTTATGCTCTCCAGTTGTTGTTTGGTTTTTACGTCAACGCCGGATTGTATTGGCACCCAGAATTTATCAAGCGCAAGACTAGCGCTAACCGAAGCAATATCTAATTTTAGCGTTGAAGCAAGAATTGTGGAAACTGCTTCCTTATTTTGTATTTCTTTGGGGTTGGCAAAAACCAGATATGAAAGCTTATTGGCGGCAATTGGAAATCCATCCGAAGTCTCAATTTCACCTCTTTGCGGAGTAAGTGTGAGCGTCGTTCCGTATTGTTGTTGACCAAGTAGGGATAGTTCTTGGGCTTTAACTACCTGCCAGTAAAAAAGTCTTGCGACGACAAGAAGAAATAAGCATACTAGCCCCAAAAATACGAAGCGATATCTCCATGTCATTGTTTATAAGCAACCGGCACTTGACCGTTTAAGACAAAGTCGGTTTTTTGCTCAATATATCCATCTTTTAAGGCCTCGTCGGCAATATTAGTTAACGAAGATTTTGTATACAGATTTTCGGCCAATTGAATATTTTCCATTTTATAACTATTGCTTTGTTCTTGAATCTGCCCCAAGAGTACTCCCGACGTCGCTACTTGATTAGAGATGTAAATTCTAACTATCGACAACCCAAAAACTATTAACGTTAAGATTCCGATTGATAAAATCGCCTTTTTCATATTAATTCCTTTCAAAAACCCTTAATTTTGCGCTTCTCGAACGGGAATTCTGCTCTTTTTCTTTCTCTCCCGCTTCAATTGGCTTTTCGGTAATTATTTGCCCCAAACCCTTCTCGGCAAAACCTTTGAAGATCTTTTTTACTATTCCGTCCTCCAAAGAATGAAAGCTAATTACCGCGATTCTTCCTTTTTCTTCCAAAAGCTCAAGTGCTTGCGGCAACGTGTTTTCGATATTTTCGAGTTCATTATTTACCGCCATCCGCAAAGCTTGAAATACCTTTTGGTTGATTTTATTTTTCGTAAAATCCGAAACTTCCCCCGTAATCCCATAGGCCTTGGCAACCACATCTGCCAATTCTTGGGTCGTCTGTATTGCCTTTATTTTACGGGCGCCGACAATACTACTAGAAACGGTCCGAGCACGATGCTCTTGACCAAGTTTATTAAATAAATCATAAAGTTCTCCTTTCCCTAAAAGATTAACCAGAGTTTCCGCTGTCACCGCTTCCTCTTTATCCATACGCATATCCAGCGGTCCCTCTCTTAAAAAACTGAATCCTCTTTCGGCTGAATCTACTTGATGAGAAGAAACTCCTAAGTCAAATAGAACTGCGCTAACCCGATTAAAATTATTTAAATGTGCAATTTCTCCTAAATCCTTAAAATTCCCCTTCGTTAAAACCAATTCGTGATTCGTGATTCGTGATTCTTGATTCGAGCGAACATATTCTAAAGCGTCCTGATCGACATCAATCCCCAAGACTCTAGCCCCTTTTTCCAAAAGCGCCTTGGTGTGTCCGCCACCGCCGATTGTCGCATCTATGTATTTCTTGCCTAATTGAACTTTTACAAGTTCAATTACTTCTTTTAAAAGTACCGGCGTATGATAATTATTCATCACGCTTTTCACCCTCTTTTTTAATGAGCCGCTTTGAAATCGAATCGATATTTTTCTCTAAACCTTTTCGATACAAAAGCCACTTCTTTTTGTCCCAAATTTCAACGTACCGGGATAATCCTATGAAGACGACATCATCTTCAACTCCCGCAAATTCTCTAAGATAAGCTGGTAATACAAACCTGCCTTTACCATCGAGCTCAATCCCTGATGCTCCTCCAAGTAAGAATCTTTGAGTTTCTCGAGTTTCTGACTCAATAAACGGTCTGCCCTCGGTTCCCTCAAGGAGAGCTCTCCAATTTTCTTCTGATACGACGATGAGCGAGTTCTCATAACCTAAAGTAATAATTAACTTATCTCCCAAAACTTCCCTGAATTTCTTTGGAAATGCTGTTCTACCTTTTGCGTCAACTTTTCCATCATATTGCCCTAGTAACATAACCTGCCTTTCTGTGTCCCACCTTTTCCCACTGTGGACCACTTTATTCCATTCTGCAGCAGTTTTCACGGAGTGTCAAGAGGCAAAGGGGGTGCTTTAGTGTCTAGAACAAAAAAAATCACTAGATTTAGTGATTTTGCTTGCTCCGTGAAAATAAATTTATTGCGCGGCTGGGGTTAGTTGAACTTGATAGACTTTCCCATCGGTTTTAGTTACTTTTACAATTAATTGAACTTGGGTAATGCCGGAATCATAATGGCAAACGTCCGAGCAGGTTCCAAACACCATTTTCTGCGTAATTGTTTGCCCCGGAGTTTTAACGTCAACGTGGCCGATGGTTCCTCTGGGAATGCTTTGTCCGGAAACTTCTGCATTATAAGAAAGCTGATAATCAACCGATGTAATGTCGCTGGTTTTGGTAATAGTCAGGGTCGCAGTTTGCATATTGGCGGCCTCAACCAGAGTTAAACCAATATCCCCAGGCTGTAATGACAGAACGGGAACTTCGGTCGGAGCGGCATTTTGAGCAGTCTGGGTTGAACTTGAACCTTTAGTCAGCATCACAACTCCAACTACGACCAAAACCAAAGCTAAAACCGCAACTCCGGCGGCTACTAAAACTCTTTTGTCTTTTAAATATTTCTCCACTAAAATTAGCATAAACAAAACTAATCTTGATGTCAAGAGTCCGAAGATTTACTAAGGTCTTGGATATTTTATACGATGAGGAACGGGCGCCGCACCCTCCAGAAGAGTCACCATCCTTGGATCACTGCGGGAAATTCCTATTTTTTCTGCTATAGCGAAAACCGTAGGTATTGAGGTTCGCGCTTTTCCTCTCTCGATTAAACTTACGGTTGCTCTTGATATGCCTACTAATTGCGCTAGTTGGCTTTGCGATAATCCCAAACATTCCCTTTCTTGTTTTATTATCGCTCCTTTATCCATAAGTTTTGGGTTAATTACTCCTACCTGTTCTAGAAGAATCGATTTTACGCTATTTGGCTCACCGCCACTAACAATTCCTGCAATTCCCACAACCTCTTTTGTTAATTGAGCTGCTGCTACTGCATCAGGTAAATTAACTTCTAATGTTAGTCTATATTCTGGGCTCATGAAATAAGATTCTAACAGATTATAGGCTTAGATTCAATAGGTTAAGGGGGAGATTATAATCTTAGCTGTGATTATTTACTTTGTCGTTATAGTAGGCGGGAAAACCGCTGATTGAGATTCTATCTTGTTTACCTGTATCACGGTTTCTAACTGTGACCGTGTCGTCTTCCAGAGTTTGGAAATCAACTGTTATACAAAATGGCGTGCCGATTTCATCCTGGGCAAAATAGCGTTTGCCGATGTTTCCCCTGTCGTCCCACGCCACCATCATATTTTGCCTTAAATCTTCGTACATTGCGCGGGCTTTATCGACCAACTCTTTTTTATTGGCCAAAAGCGGAAAAACCGCCACTTTATATGGCGCCAGTTTAGGATTAAGCTTGAGAAAAACTCTTTTTTCATCTTCTCTGTAAGCATCGAGTAAAAATGCTAACATTGCCCGGCCGACACCGACCGACGGCTCAATTACGTAAGGGATGAACTTCTTCTTAGTTTCTTCGTCAAAATACGAAAGGTCCCTCCCCGAAGCTTTTTGATGAACGGATAAATCGTAATCACCGCGATTAGCGATTCCTTCAAGCTCGGCAAAGCCCATAAACGGCCAGTTATACCAAATTTCGGTTGTGCCTTTGGAATAATGCGCCAAATCTTTCTTATCCAATTCTTCTTTTTTGAGGTTTTTTGGATCAATTCCCAAATTAATGTACCAATCAAATCTTTTTTCAATCCAATCTTTATGCGCTTTGGAGGCATCGTCCGGCTTGACAAAATACTCCAGCTCCATCATCTCAAACTCCCGCACTCGGAATAAGAAATTGCCGGTGGTAATTTCGTTTCGAAAGCCCTTGCCGATCTGCGCAATTCCAAAAGGCACTCTCACTCTGGTACTTTCCAAAACGCTTTTGTAATTAATGAAAATCCCCTGTGCCGTTTCCGGACGAAGATAGGTTTTATTGTCCTCGTTGTCAACCGGTCCGACATAGGTTTTAAACATCAGGTTAAAAGCTTTAACATCCGTCCATTCGTTTTTGCCTTCGTGAAGCTTAACGTGCTCTTCGATCTCTTTTTTATTGTCAGCTCTAAATCTGGCGTGACAGACTTTGCATTCGATTAAAGGATCCGTAAAAGAAGAGATATGGCCTGAGGCTTCCCAGACCTTGGCGTTTAAAACGATTGAAGAATCAATTCCGACAATATTGTCATTCTTAAGAACCATCGAGTTCCACCATTCATTCTTGAGGTTGTTTGAAAGCAAGACTCCTGCCGGACCTAAGTCCCATGTGCCGTTTAAACCGCCGTATAATTCACTCCCCGGAAAAATAAAACCGCGGCGCTTGCAAAGCGCTACCAATTTATCCATGAGATTCTCCATAAAGCAATAATAGCAAAAAAGTGGCAGTTATGAAAGCTGGTGAAGCATTGACTTAGTTTTTAAGCTTCTCTCCAGAATATTCTCGATCAACTCTTGTGTATTTATTTTCGTAGTTGAACTTGATTGAGTATGAAAGCCTAATAACCTTAATAACTCCAATTCAAATTCATAAATAATTTCCTGTAGATTCTCTTCTTTTGATAATTTCCTAAGCGTCCGGCCTAAAAGCATGAAGACCTCCGGATTTTCCTGATTTTCAGCGCACAGTCCGTCAATGAGTTCACAAACGTGGTAGGCAAAACCAATCCGCTTGAGATCTTTTTTAAGTAAGGGAAAACTTTCTTTCGATTCAACTTCGGTTAAAACCGGCATGCCTTTACCCTGATATAAACCGAAAATACAATAATTCAACGGCTCAATGTGGGGAGAACGGCGGCTGGCAATTTTCCGAACACCCGTCGCTTTTACCTTAATTTTGCCGTTTTTCTTGGTAAAGATGGTGACAATTCTGTCGGCTTCGGAGTAGTTACTGCGCTTAATAACTATGCCTTCAGCTCTAAAAGATCGCATATTACCTCAACTTGAGATTAAAGGTTTTATCGGAAGAAAGATTAAACTGTTCTAACGTTCTACCACCCGTAGTCAGAGTGTAGGCGCTATCCGCAGTCCCGCCTTGCTTTTGCACCATTAACGGCAAGAGTGAACTTTGCGCCAGTTTGAAGGGCAATTTGTAGGAAACCGTTAATTTTGCCACACCCTGCGGCCTAACGGTTAAGAAACCATCAAAAACGGTTTTACCCAAATCCTCATAGGTGGTCATTTTTACTTCCGAGCCCGTGTTGGAGATTAACTGACTACCTTGGGGCACATAAATTCGCACCCAATCTCTTAAGACAGCATTTAAACATAAGTTCCCTCTCTCCAAATTACAATCTGACGGCGGATAAGGATTTTTGTAATCAACTGTTACTGTTTTAACGATTGAGCCATCACTTTGTAAATTATAATCTTGGGTAACCGCTTCGCTGACAAACATGTTTGATTTTGCACCGCCAAAATTAGCCTCGTTAATATTAAAGTAGTCTCCGGCAAACGGCATCACTCTACCGGCTGCATTCAATCCGTCAAAACCGGCTTGAGCATTAACATCATTCATGTAGAAAAGGACGTGTTTTTGGTTCATTTCCGAAAGCATGGTCTGGAATAAAGGTCCCCAGTAAAGCTTTGGCGAAGAAGAAAAAGCTTTGGACATAATCGCGTACATCAAATCGCCGATAATTCCTTTCCTGTTTTGCTTAACAATTTGGGCC
>DATKGX010000034.1:0-3197 GCA_035510555.1 Patescibacteria group bacterium
ACTCTGGCTATCTTTTTTGAAGCTATAGCGCTACCATCGGAATTCATACCTGAGATTTCCGGAATAACATGAGAAGTTTCTTCATCTGTTTTTCCAATAACAACCAGTTGACGGATTCCACCTAATCTACATAGTTTAGAAATTCCCGTAAGATTAACGCCAATTCTATCCTGATCTACATAAGGAGGAAGATTTAAAATTATCTTAATTTTGTCTTCGGGTTGCTCCTGTTCTACTTTTGGTAAAGGAACAAATCCACTTTCAATACGCGCTGACATAATGAAAGGAGTATACTAAAATGAACTTATTTTGTCAACTATAGGATTTAAGGAGTTAAAACCAGTGGACCGGATTTGGTGATGGCGATTGTTCTTTCGAAAAGGCCGGCCAAACTGTTGTCTTTGGTTTTTAGCGTCCAGCCGTCATTGTTGGCAAAAGCCAAATCGGGTCCGCCCATGTTGTAGATGACTTCAATAGCGATGACCATACCCTCTTTTAGCTCGGGTGTTTTCTCGATTTTGCCCTGTAAATATCCCGGCACTTCCGGATCTTCGTGTAACTCTTTGCCAACTCCGTGTCCAACTAAGCTCCTCACTACTGAGTAGCCGTTCTGAACCTCTACGATGTCCTGGATAGCTTTGGAAATGTCTCCGACATGGTTTCCTGCCTTAGCCTTAGCAATACCTGCTTCTAGCGCCTGCCTACCTACTTTTAGAAACTTATCCACTTCGTCATTCTTAATACTTAATTCTTGATTCTTACTTCTGACGCGTAGCGTCTCAGACATGTCCGTATGAAAACCCTGATAGAAAACTCCACAATCAATACCGATAATATCGCCCTCTTTTAAGACTCGCGGTGATGGAATACCGTGGACGACCACTTCATTGGTGGAAATGCAGGTGGCATGATGATAACCCTCAACTTTTTTAAATCCCGGCTCCCCACCCTTTTCCTTAATTAATTTGTCTGCCAACGCATCTAGCTCTAATTCTGAAATTCCCGGTCTGACGTTGGCGCAAACCTCTTTTAACGTTTCTGACAGCATCCGTCCGCCTGTCTGCATGATTTTAATTTCATCCGGTGTCTTAATTCTAATCATTTAATGCCTCCCTGATCTTTGTCTGCACCGCTTCAATTGAACCTTCGCCGTTAATTTCAACCAGCATTCCCTTTTCCCTAAAATACTGAAGAACCGGCAGTCTGTCTTGGTCTTGTACAGTCTTTCTCGTCAAAACCGTTTCTAATTTATCGTCTTCTCTTCCTCTTTCGGTAATCCTTGCTTTCATTACTTCAGCTGAAATATAAATGTAGAAAACTTTGTCCACCTGCAAATTATTCTCCAAAAAATATTTATTGAGAGTGTCTAAATCTTCCTGTGTCGCCGGATAATTATCTAAGATAAAACCTGTTTTGTTTTCATCCATTTTTTCTCTTAAGAGCACAAACTTAAGAGCGTTTGGCACATGCAATCCTTTGATGACATAATTTTGATAGCCTTCCACCGCTTTTGGGTTACCAAGTTTGTTGCCTTCGCGGATTAATTGTCCCATTGAAAAAACCGGTAAATTAAATTGCTTGCCTAACACCTCTGCTTGAGTGCCTTTTCCGGAGTATGGCGGTCCTAAAAATATCAGTATCATTAAAGTTAATTTTTACCTAAAGCTTTAAGAATCTGTTGGTGAATTTCTTCTATTGTCTGCTCGCCGTCTACTTCGACCAGCATCCCTTTTTGCTTATAATGATCAATTACGGGTTGTGTGACTAGGTGGAATAATTCAATGCGCTTTTCTATCGCTTCTGCACTATCATCAGGTCTGGTGCCATCGTTTTGGTATGCCAGTCTTAATAGCGCCTCCTTATCGGAAATGCCTAAGCAGATAACTTTGTCAACGCCATTTTGAAACTTTTCTACCTGTTCTAAAGTACGCGGGAACCCATCCATAATATAACCTTTTGCGTACTCCGGTTTTTTTAAATAAGTCTCGACTACTTGAACCGTCAAATCATCGGGTTGCAAAAGTCCGGCGGTCATTATTTCTTTTACTTTTCTGCCCAATGGGGTTTTTTCTTTGGCCATCTCACGAAAAATATGGCCGGTGGAAAGATAGGGCACGCCAAGGTTTTTAGAAAGCAAGTTCCCTTGCGTTGATTTTCCGCTGCCTTGAATGCCAATTAAAATTATCTTCATAAAGTTATTTCGCAAATCCTTCGTAATTACGCATCACTAATTGCGCTTCAATCGCTTTTATCGTCTCTAATATTACCGAAACTACGATTAAAATACCAGTCCCGCCTATAATTAACGTCTGAACATTGGTAAAAAGCCTGGCGATGGTTGGGAAAATCGCGATGATACCTAAAAAGATAGCGCCGGCCAAAGTGATACGGGTTAAAATATAATTTAAGTAATTGGCGGTTGAGGCGCCCGGCCTGATTCCAGGAATAAAGCCACCGTACTTTTGAATTTCTTCGGCAATTTTCTTGGGATTGAAAACAACCGCCGTATAAAAGTAAGTGAACCCGACGACTAAGACAAAATATAAGGCGTTGTAGAAAAAGCCGGTTGGACTAAACCAAAGCGCAACCGATGAACCAATATTGTGAAGGAGTGCCACTTTAGAAACCGAAAGATAGTTAGCGATTAAAGAAGGCATTAACACCAAAGAAACGGCAAAAATAATCGGGATTACTCCGGCCTGATTAAGTCTTAACGGAAGATGCGTGGATTGTCCCCCATACATTTTATTACCTCGGACCTGCTTGGCGTAAAAAACCGTAATTTGCCTGGTGGCTTCGTTAACAATAACGATTGAAGCCACAACCGCGATGGCCATTACCGCAAAAACGATGATGTTGAAAAAGTTTTGCGCGCTGACAGTGGTTGCCGTTTGCCCAAAAGCCACCGGGAGCCTCGAAACAATTCCGGCAAAAATCAAAAGCGAAATTCCATTGCCCACTCCTCTTTCGGTAATCAGTTCTCCCAACCAAACCATCAGCATGGTGCCGGCAGTCATGGTAATAACCAAAGAAGCTAAGCTTAAGATGTTGAGGTTGGCGATAATTCCCTGATTTCTTAAAAGCGCGTACATGCCAACCGATTGCAAAGCTGCCAAAGGGACCGTAATCATTCTGGCGTATTGGTTGATTTTTTGCCGGCCGCTTTCTCCCTCTTTTTGCAAGGCTTCAAGCTTGGG
>DATKGX010000035.1:0-2392 GCA_035510555.1 Patescibacteria group bacterium
TCTTTTTTCGTCCGGTAAATTAATGCCTGAAATTCTCATAAGTTAGCCTTGTCTTTGCTTGTGCCTTGGATTTTCACAAACTATGCGTAAAACTCCTCGTCTTTTGATGAGTTTACATTTTGCACATCTTGGTTTAACGCTGGCTTGAACTTTCATATTATTTGAGTCTGAACACTATTCTTCCTTTGGTCTTATCGTAGGGGGTCATTTCTACGCGCACTCTGTCTCCCGGCAAAATCTTGATAAAATGTAATCTCATTTTACCGGCTAAATGACAAAGTACGATGTTGCCGTTTCCTAAATCAACTCTAAACAAAGTGTTGGGCAACGACTCTTTGACAACCCCTTCCATTTCCATTGACCCTTGATGAACCATAAAATATAAATCCTAAATCCTTAATCTTGAAGGATTTAGAATTTCTTTCCACAATTATAGCAAACACTGTGCTAAAGAGCAACTGCTGGCTGCTTCCTTTGCGCTCTGAATAATTTCACCGTCACCCATATGACCGAGAGTGAAAATGCTTGAGTTATTAATAAAGCGTTACGTGGACCAACTTTATCTGCGAATAAACCGGTCATAAAAGCAAATAATCCGAAAAATAGGCTTCCTGCAAATGAATTGAGAGAAGACATGGTTGCCCGTTGTTTATCCGTAAACTCTTTCTGCATCAGTGTGCCCTGCGCAACTGATCCTGTTCCAAAAAAGAGCGAGTTAGACGCCATTAAAAACGGCGACAACGCAGTTGGAAATACTAAAGCGATAACATTTACTACCTTTGAGTATATTTCGCCAAATAATAGAATGTTTAATGCTTTAAACTTGCCGATTATTTTTCCACTGAAACTAAATCCAATTGCCGCGCCTACGTTTGAAAGAGTTTTTGCGACACCGACTGCCCAAATCGGCAAAACCAGATTGTAAAATGCGGCTTGAAATTGATAGGAAGTTTCTCCTATTCCATAATCAAGAATACTGGCAATACTTAATAACCTAAGATTAGAATTATTAACGAATTCCATTAAACCTTCCTTTAGATCGGCAAAAATACTAGTGGTATACTCAACTACTTTTTTACTATCTATGATCTTAAAGCTAATGAACACACATAAAACTTGGGGAATTACAGACAACCACATAATAAGGGGGAAAGACCAAGTCGCAATCAGCGCCCCGAGAAGTCCCGAAACAGCGAGTGCAACTTGAAACAAGGAACTTAATTTACCTAAATATGCATGGTAGTCATGTTCCAATCCTTCCTCGGACAGCATATTATGTAGCAAAGCGTTATTGTTACCGCTATAAAAAGCCCTCGATAAACCTTCAAACACGGCACCTATTGCTAGTATCCAAAAATTAATACCGATTGCGTAAAAAATCGCATAAATAACTGCTGTCGTCGCGCCGAGTATAATTGTCTTTTTCCTACCGATGCGGTCTGAAAATATACCGGTTGGCACGTCAAAAATAGAAGAGGTTATATAAGCAATTGAAAATATCGCCGCGCCCAAAGCATATGAATGGGAAACATGAGCAAAATAAATAATTGCTATTGGCCCATAAAGTTTAAAATCGGTAAAGAAATTAAACCACGAGAGTAATTTGATATTCCTAGATAAATTCATTTAGAAGAATTATAGCAGTTCTGAAGCTAAATTGCTCAAATCTATGGCGTAGCAGGTGGCCGTCTGCGGCAAACAATCCCCCAAAGAGCAACCAAAAATGTAAAAACCTTACGAGTTGTTTTATTTCTTATCCGAATGTAAATCCTTAATAAGGTTTCTTGTTCTGGACGTAATACCTAAAACAATCGCTCTATCTATTTGAAACCCCGGAGTTATTGAAAACCGATAATCCGGGTCTTTCCATCTCTGGATTCCTTCAAGTATTTGAGTCCAAATAGGACCGCCAATTATGAAACCAGTGTCGAAAGCTAAACCCCAGTTTGCTAATAACGCAATTGGTAAAAATACCCCAGTAACACCTAGTTGAATCAGATATCTAAGCTTATCGTCACATTCCAGATTGTGTAGTAAATTTTGATTACCAGCTTTTCTTATCGGAGTCCTCAATCCTTTATTTAATTCCCTTGTCCAATTCCCAACATTATGGACGCCTCCTGTTTCTTCCGAAACAAGTAATCCTATTTCATCAACATTCATGCGTATATCTAGATTTATCCACCTCTCTGCAATTGTCTGGTTTCTCCGGGAAGAGTTACGTGAACTTGATTCAAAAGCGGGAACAGTCACTCTGGCTATCTTTTTTGAAGCTATAGCGCTACCATCGGAATTCATACCTGAGATTTCCGGAATAACATGAGAAGTTTCTTCATCTGTTTTTCCAATAACAACCAGTTGACGGATTCCACCTAATCTACATAGTTTAGAA
>DATKGX010000036.1:0-24260 GCA_035510555.1 Patescibacteria group bacterium
AATGTTTGCCATTGTTATAATTCTTTTGAGAGGAGCAATTATTTAAATGTATCAAAAACTTCAGAAACATTTCGGATATTATCTTTCTCTTATGGCAATCTTAGGGTTGGGACTGGCTCTAATTTTATTAACCAGCCCAAATATTAAACTGCAAAGTTTAGTTATTTTATTGACAGTATTATTTTATATTTTATGGGGAGTTTTGCACCATCTCATTAATCATGAGTTAAGTGCAAGAATTGTGATAGAATATATTCTCATTGGCGTATTGGGCTTATCAATCTTATTCTTCATGATGATGGGAGGATTAATATGAAAGGAATGATTTTGGCCGGAGGATTGGCGACAAGACTTCGTCCTCTAACTTCAGTTACCAACAAGCATTTATTGCCAATCTACAATAAACCGATGATTTATTATCCAATCGAGGCGATGGCCAGAGCGGGAATAAAAGAAGTTCTTTTAACGAGTTCCCCTGATCACGCTGGACATTTTGAGAATTTGCTCGGGACGGGAGAGGAATTCGGACTTAAAATATTTTATGCTGTGCAAGAGAACCCAAAGGGAGGCATCTCTGATGCGATTATGCTAGCGGAAGATTTTGCAAAAGACGAAAAGATACTAGTTGTTCTAGGCGATAATATTTTTGGATTTAATCTAAAAAACGCGGTGGAAGAATTCGATAAAAAAAGTAAAGGAGCGATGGTTTTTGGAATAAAGATGCCAACGGAGTCAGGGCAGTACGGCGTTATAGAAATAGACAAGGATGGAAGAGTAATTTCGATTGAAGAAAAACCCGAACATCCAAAATCAGATATCGCCCAAACGGGAATATACATGTATGATGATCAAGTTTTTAAATTTATTAAAAATCTTACGCCATCGGCAAGAGGCGAATTGGAAGTAACGGATTTAAATAATTTTTATGTCAAAGAAGGAACGATGTCTTGCTCCCTGATAGATTGGTGGATTGATGCGGGGACGTCTTTCGATGAACTCTTAAGAGCAAACAATTTAGTTGCGGAAAAAGTAAAACAAGGAGGGCTAATATAATGAAAATTTTAGTAACCGGGGGGGCTGGATTTATCGGCTCAAATTTTATCCTCTACTGGTTTAAAAACCATCCACAGGATTCAATAGTCAATTTAGATAAACTAACTTACGCCGGAAATTTAGAAAATTTAAAAAGCATTCAAGATAACCCAAACTATAAATTTATTCAGGGAGATATCTGTGACACTAAAGTGGTTAATGATGCAATGCAAGGAATTGACATCGTCGTTCACTTTGCCGCGGAAAGCCATGTTGACAGAAGCATTACAGATCCGAGTGAATTTGTCAGAACCAATGTGCTCGGAACGCAGGTGCTTTTGGAAGCAGCGCTTAGTAATAAAATAAAAAAATTTCACCATGTCTCAACGGATGAAGTCTATGGAAGCCTTAATCTGGAAGATAAGAACATATTTAATGAACGAACAGCTTATAATCCCAGAAGTCCATATTCAGCCAGTAAAGCCGGTTCAGATCATCTAGTAAAAGCTTATTATCATACATATAATTTACCCATTACAATTTCCAATTGCTCCAATAATTTCGGTCCTTATCAGTTCCCGGAAAAATTAATTGCGCTGGCTATTACGAATCTTTTGGAAGAGAAGAAGGTCCCGGTTTATGGAGATGGTCTTTATGTTCGAGACTGGTTATACGTTGAAGATCATTGCCGGGCGATAGACATAATTTTAGAAAAAGGCAAAATCGGGGAAACTTATTGCGTGGGTGGATTAACCGAAGACATCAGTAATTTAGAAGTTATCAAAAAAATCTTAAAACTTTTGGGTAAAGATGAAAGTTCAATGGAATCTGTAAAGGACAGGCCCGGACACGACAGGCGGTATGCGTTGGATTGGACAAAAATTAGAACAGAATTGGGATGGGAACCGTTACATGGTTTTGACGAGTGGCTTGAAAAAACTGTGCAATGGTATCAACAAAATAGAGAGTGGTGGAAAAATGTTAAAAACGGGGAGTATAAAGAATACTACAAAAAACAATACAGTAAATGATTAAATGCACCTTAGAGAGTGGACGCGAAACATCTTTTCGGCACGTTACTGCAGATGTAATCGTTCTCAATGAAAAAAATGAAATACTTCTTGTAAAGAGAGCGAAGAATTTAACTAATGGCGGAAAATACGTTCTCCCCGGCGGTTTTGTCGACAGAGATGAGACAGTAAGAGAGGCGGGAGTTAGGGAAGTTTTGGAGGAAACCGGATATGCAGTAGAGCCATTTTTACTACTACGCGTCGCGGATAATCCGGACAGGCCACAAGAGGATAGACAGAACATCGCTTTTATTTATGTCGCAAAACTTAAAGGAGGAGGAAAAAATTTAAATGATGAAGTAAGCGAAATAAGCTGGTTTGGTTTAGATAGCATTCCAGATGAAAATCAATTTGGCTTTGATCATTACGGGAATATTCAATTATATCTGAAATATGTTAAAGACAAATTTGCTTTGCCAATTTTTGGTCGTATATGAAAACAAAAATTTTAGTAACCGGGTTAACAGGCCTAGTCGGCTCAAGACTGCCAGAACTTTTGGAAGGTGCATATGAATTTCAACCAATCGGAGTAGATATCCTGGAAAAAAAAGCGGTTTTGGACGCAATTTCTGCTTCGGATGCCCAAATAGTTCTGCATATGGCCGCAAAAACGAATGTTGATGGCTGCGAAACGGATAAGATAAGAGATCAAGAAATATTGGACTTAATAAATTCAGAGGAGCAAGCAGAAACTTGGGTAAGAGAAAAAACCGCCTGGGCAGTCAATGTCTTCGGGACAGAGAATATAATCGAGGCTTGTCAAAAAACGCATAAAAAAATTGTTTATTTCTCCACCGATTTTGTTTTCGATGGGAAGAAAAGATTTTATTCGGAAGAAGATGAGCCGGCTCCGGTTAACTGGTATGCCAGAACAAAATATGAAGGAGAAAAACTCATTCAATCTTCAGGTTTAGATTATATAATCACCAGACTTGCCTATCCTTACAGAGCATATTTTGAAAGGAATGATTTTGTGAGAACATTAATAGCCAGATTAGAAAAAAGCGAAAAATTAGCTATGGTTACCGATCATATTATGGTTCCGACTTTTATTGATGACATTGTTAATGCTTTGGATGTTCTAATTCATTTGAATCAGACAGGCATATTCCACATTGTTGGTTCTCAAGCAATAACTCCTTACGAAGCGGCGCTAAAAATCGCCCAAACGTTTAACTTTGATGAATCTTTAATTTCCCAGACTTCAAGAAAGGAATACTTTGCCGGTAAAGCTCCACGGCCCTTTTGTCTTCATCTTAAAAATGATAAAATAGGAAAACTGGGCATAGAAATGTCTACCTTTGATAAAGGCATCGGGGAAGTTAAGAATCAGCAGGATAAAATTCACATATGACAATTACTTTTGTAGGACATGGATACGTAGGTTTAGTCACAGCGGCAGTTTTTGCCGATTTGGGCAATATCGTTTGGGTCATTGGGCACACGCAGGAAAAAATTGATAACCTCAATAAGGGCATAATCCCTATTTACGAGCCGGGTCTTTCCGAAATCGTGCAAAGGAATGTTAAGGCCAAGAGATTATTGTTTACGCTTGATTATGACCAAGCAATTAAATCTTCAAGCGTTGTATTTATTGCCGTTGGGACGCCCTCAAAAGCTACCGGCGATGCCGATTTGTCGGTTGTTTATGAAGTGGCCGAAAAAATTGGCAAACATCTTGATGGTTATACCGTTGTGGTTACAAAAAGCACTGTACCGGTTGGCACCAACAAAAAAACCAGAGAATTAATTGAAAGAGTAAAACCGGAGAAGGCCACTTTTGATTTAGCCTCTGTCCCGGAGTTTCTAAGAGAAGGACAGGCAATCTCAGATACGTTACGTCCGGATAGAATAGTGATTGGTACAGATTCCAAGAAAGCGGAGGATGTGCTGATTGAGTTACATGAGCCAATTGACGGTAATTATGTTTTAACCAATATCGAAACTGCGGAAATGATAAAATATGCCGCCAATGCGTTTTTGTCTGTAAAAATTTCCTTTGCTAACGCCATCGCTTTTTTAAGTGAACTGGCAGGCGCGGATGGTTTAAAAGTATTGGAAGGAATCGGCTATGACAAAAGAATTGGTAACCAATTTCTTTCTCCCGGGGCGGGTTATGGGGGTAGCTGTTTCCCCAAAGATGTTAGGGCTTTAATTCATATTTCCAAGCAAAACGGTTACCGGTTTACGATGCTGGAAGCAACAGAAGAAGTTAATAAGCAGGCAATGGAGGCAATAGTTACAAAAGCCAAGAAATTACTTGGTGGGAAAATCGACGGTCAGACAATTGGCATTTTGGGTCTTTCATTTAAACCAAATACTGACGATATGCGGGATGCCCCTTCGATAACAATTATAAATGTGCTTAAAACTCTTGGCGCCAAAATAAAAGCTTTTGATCCAATCGCCATCGAGACTGCCAAGAAAAAAATTACAGGCATTGAATTTTGTAAAGATGCTTATGAGGCGGCAAAGGATGCAGAGCTTTTAATTATCTTAACCGAATGGAATGAATTCAAGCAGCTCGATTTAAATAAAATTAAGTCAGTAATGAAAAACCCGGTTATTCTGGACGGCAGAAATATTTATAACCCTACAGAAGTTAAGAGGTTAGGTTTTGTTTATCAGGGCGTAGGCAGATAATTATGGCAAGGAAAATATTAGTTACAGGAGCTTCAGGTTTTGTCGGTAGTCATCTTATCGATTATCTTGTTTTGGACTCAGCCAACGAGATCTTTGGCACAAGTTTTTCAAAAAGCGACTCGAAAAACTTAGAAAAAAGTAAAGACAAAATAAAACTGTTGGAAGTAGACCTAAGCCGCGAAGATGAAGTTTTTAAACTTATTGAAGCAGTGAAACCGGATATCATCTATCATTTAGCTGCGTTTACATCGGCTGCCGACAGCTTTTCTTCTCCTCGGAAAATTGTTCTGAACAATATTGCTTGCCAAATAAATATCTTCGAAGCCATGCGAAAAAGTAATTTATTAGAATCAAAAACGCTAGTTGTTTCTTCTGCTGAAGGTTACGGAAGCGTTAAGCAGGAAGATCTTCCTATTGATGAGGAAACTGCCTTAAATCCAACTAATCCTTACGCTGTTTCAAAACTAACCCAGGATTTTTTAGGTCGACAATATTTTTTATCTTACGGTTTAAAGGCTATTCGGGTTAGACCATTTAACCATATCGGGCCTCGCCAGTCACCGAATTTTGTTGTTTCCGCCTTTGCCCAGAAAATAGCTGAAATAGAAAAAGACAAGAGGCAACCGGTTTTGCCCGTCGGTAATTTAGAAGCAAAACGAGATTTTACCGACGTTCGGGATATGGTTAAAGCCTACGCATTACTAATGGAGAAAGGGGAGATTGGGGAAGTTTATAATATCGGCTCGGGGGTCTCGCATAAGATATCAGAAATTCTAGATAGGCTACTTGCTTTAACGAAAGTTAAGATTAGGGTGGAAATTGATAAATCTTTATTCCGGCCAATAGATGACGCGGACCTTATCTGTGACCCGACGAAAATAAAAGAGCTTACTAACTGGCAGGCGGAAATCCCATTGGAAAAGACCTTAGAAGATACACTGGACTATTGGCGAAATATTATCTAAAATAAGTTAGTTATGAAATCAGCTTTAATTACCGGTATTACCGGACAAGACGGACCATATTTAGCCGAGTTCCTGCTTTCGAAGGGCTATCGGGTTACAGGAACAGTACGCCGGCTGTCCACTCCAAACGTTGAGAATATTAAGGATATTACAGATAAAATTGAACTTTTTTCCGCTGATTTGCTTGATCAGGGTTCATTAACAGATGCGATACAAGAGTCAGAGCCCGATGAGGTTTATAATTTAGCCGCCCAGTCTTTTGTAAAAGCTTCCTGGGATCAACCGGTTTTAACCGGTGAGTTCACCGCGCTTGGCGTAACGAGAGTTTTGGAGGCAATTAGAACTGTTAATCCGAAAATTAAATTTTATCAAGCCTCATCTTCAGAAATGTTTGGTAAAGTTACCGAAACCCCGCAAAGAGAAACTACCAGGTTTCATCCACGCAGTCCTTATGGAGTAGCAAAGGCTTACGGCCATTACATCACGGTAAATTACCGGGAGAGTTATGGAATATTTGCTTGTTCGGGAATTCTTTTTAACCATGAATCTCCAAGACGCGGAATAGAGTTTGTGACCAGAAAAATTACCGACGGAGTGGCGAGGATAAAACTAGGAAAACAGGACAAATTAGAGCTAGGAAGCCTTGAACCAAAAAGAGATTGGGGATACGCCGGTGATTACGTCGAGGCGATGTGGATGATGCTCCAGCAAGAACAGCCCGATGATTATGTTATTGCCACTGGAGAAAACCATAGCGTCAAGGAGTTTGTGGAGGAGGCGTTTAAGGTGGTTGGAATTGAAGATTGGCAGAAATATGTCGTTGCTAATGAATCTAAATATATGCGTCCCGCAGAGGTAGATTATTTAATTGGAGACGCCAGCAAAGCCCGAAAAGTGCTTGGTTGGAAACCGAAAACGAGCTTTAAAGAGCTAGTTAAAATAATGGTTGAAGCCGACCTCGAAAGAGAAAGAAAATAATATGCAGACCGTATTAGTCGCCGGCGGAGCAGGTTTCATAGGTTCGCATTTATGCAAAAGCCTGCTTTCGGAAAATTATAAAGTTATTTGTGTTGATAATCTAATTACCGGTGACAAAGGCAATATTTTAGATTTACAAGAGAACGAGAACTTCAGTTTCCTGGAAAAAGACATCACAAAACCTTTGGATGATATCAAAGCAGATTTTATTTTTCATCTGGCTAGTCCGGCGTCGCCTAACGAAAAATCCCCAAAAAGCTATAGGAATCTTCCATTGGAAACTTTACTGGCGAATTCTTTAGGGACATATAATCTTTTGGAGTTAGCCAAAAAAACCGGCGCAAAATTCCTTTTTGCCTCAACGTCCGAAGTCTATGGGGATCCAAAAGTGTCTCCGCAGGCAGAAGATTATTTTGGAAACGTTAATCCGAATGGAGTGCGCTCGGTCTATGACGAAAGCAAGCGATTTGGTGAAGCAATCACCATGAGCTACGTCAGAACCTCAGGTCTTGATGCAAGAATTATCCGGATTTTCAATACTTATGGTCCCTTAATGCGCAAAGATGACGGTAGAGCTGTCTCGGAATTTATCATTCAAGCGCTTGCGAACCAATCTTTGACGGTTTATGGAGATGGAAAACAAACCAGAAGTTTTTGTTATGTCGATGATATGGCAATCGGAATTGAAAAGGCGATGTTTTCAGACAATATAAAAGGAGAAGTGATAAATTTAGGTAATCCTGATGAAAAGACAATTTTAGACTTAGCGGAAATTATCAAAAAGATTTCGGGCTCAACTTCTCAACTTGTTTTTGAACCATTGCCGGAGGATGATCCGAAAATAAGAAAGCCTGATATTTCCAAGGCAAAAAGGCTTTTGGATTGGGAGCCAAAAGTAGGTATTGAGGAAGGGATAGAAAAAACTGTACAATATTTTAAAGGGCTTATATGAAAGCAATAGTCATAATCCCGACATATAACGAAAAAGGTAATATCGAGCGGATCATTCCGGTGGTTGAAGAAGTTTTTAAAGAAGTAAAAAACTACGACATGGGGATTCTGGTTGTTGATGATAGTTCTCCCGATGGAACTGCGGAAATAGTTAAAGGGTTAATGAAGCAATATGACAATCTCCATTTATTGGTTGGGCAAAAAAACGGTTTAGGTGCTGCATACCTCCGTGGAATGACTTACGCGATTAACGAGTTAAACGCGGACGTCATGTTTGAAATGGATGCCGACTTCTTTCATGACCCCAAAAAGATTCCCGATTTTTTGCAAAAGATTGACGAAGGAAACGATTTTGTTATCGGCACAAGATATAGCAAGGGAGGTTCAATTCCTGCGAATTGGGGAATCCATCGTAAAATAATGTCCGTTTGGGGAAATTTGTTAATCAGAATGATTTTAATGCGCTTTAGTATTCATGATTGGACAGGCGGTTATAGAGCAATTAAAAAAGCAGTTTTTCTCAAAGAGAAAGAAAAATTGACGGCTTTTTCCGGCTATACATTTCAAGTCGGGTCTTTGTTAAACGCGGTGCAGGATGGATTTAAAGTTGCCGAGGTACCCTTTCATGCGACCGACAGAACGATGGGAAAATCCAAAATTCCCGGAATAGAAACGATTATTAAAACTTTGTATTACGTTATCACGGCCAGAATTAAAGAGTTAATTTTTGGTCCGTTTGGTAAATTTTTGGTCGTTGGAGGATTAGGGTTTGTTCTTCAGGCAGTAATTTTAAGAGTTATGGTTGGAGTTTTCAATATCGATCCCACAATATCAAACCTTACAGGGGCAGTCGTGGCCATTTTTTCAAACTTTAACTTTAACAATCTCTGGACCTTTAAAACGGAGAAAATCAATGGCCTTGGTCAATACTTATGGAAATTAATGAATTTTTATGCCACTTCGGCAATCGGTGTCATCATCATCCAGACGGGGATAATATTTTTAGGAGACACATTATTCGGGAAAAAGTTTTACTTCCTCTATTTTATAATCGGAACAGGATTTTTACTGATCTATAATTTTACGGTTTACAGATTGATAATCTGGCGTAAAAAACCCTCGAAGTAATGGTAATGCAAAATTCAAAATTCAAAATTCAAAATTTAGTGCAAAAGTTTGCTTTACTTTTAATCCTCTTGGTCGCCGCGTTCATGAGATTATACAGGATTCAAGACTACATGACTTTTCTTGGTGATGAAGGTAGGGATGTTTTAGTCGTTTATAATATTTTGCATGGACACTTAACGCTTCTGGGGCCTACATCATCGGTGGGAGGATTTTTCTTGGGGCCGATTTATTATTATTTTATGGCGCCATTTTTATGGTTGTTCAATTACAATCCGGTCGGCCCGGCGGTAATGGTGGCGTTTTTTGGTATCGCCACTGTCTGGCTCATTTACATAGTCGGCAAAGATTTTTTTAATGCCAAAGTAGGGCTTATGGCCGCCCTTATCTATGCGCTTTCCCCATTAGTAATTGTTTACTCAAGATCTTCTTGGAATCCAAACCCGATGCCTTTTTTCTCCCTGCTTACCCTTTATTGCCTGTATAAGGCGTTAGGCAAAAATAGTTTAAAGCTATTCTTTATTGCTGGCGTTTTATTTGGAATTGCCATGCAACTGCATTATCTCTCCATTTTTTTAGGAGTGGTAATACTGGTTTATACTTTTCTTTCACTTGTTTATAAAGAAAAGAGTTGGCAGATTTTCACTAAATTATCTAAGAATTATCTCTCAATTTTCCTCGGGTTTATTTTGGGCTGGTCGCCGTTTCTGGCCTTCGAAATAAGACATGGCTTTTTGGACATTAAAAGTATTGTCAGTTTTGTTTTGTTTTCCGGCAAAACCGGAGCAAGCACTAATTTTTTTGTCACTATTTACGATGTGTTTTTCAGATTGTTTGGAAGATTGGTTTTTTATTTTCCGACGCCGGATTTTCAGTCCAATTATAGTCATTGGGCATTATCTCTCTGGCAAATCTTTGTTCTCGTATTCGCGGTTTTTGCCTGTGCCACTCTCTTCTTTAAACTTTACAAAGCCTACAAAAACAAAAGTCAGGATTTTAATAAATATCTCCTGTTAACGATTTGGTTAACGATTGGGATTTTGCTTTTCGGCTTTTATCAAAAATCAATTTACGACTATTACTTTGCTTTTATGTTTCCTCTGCCGTTTTTACTTGTTTCGCAGAGTTTGGATTTTATGCAAAGAATAAAGTTTTTCAAAGCGGGAATTATTCTTTCGCTAATTTTACTGGTTGTAATCGTTGGGTTAAATCTTGATGGAATACCGTTCCAATATCAACCCAATAGACAATTAAATCAGATGCAAACCATTGCCGATTTTGTGATGACTAAAACAAACGCCTTACCGTTTAATTTCGCCTTAATATCCGCTGGAAATTCTGATCATGCTTACCGCTATTTCTTTACGCTTTGGGGACATCCGTCGGTGATAATTGAGGATCCGGCGCATGATCCACAAAGGAAGACAGTGACGAGTCAATTATTTGTAGTTTGTGAAACCGCTCTCTGTGAACCAGTGGGAAATTCCTTATGGGAGATTGCCGGTTTTGGCCGAGCGGATATTGCCGGAAAGTGGGATGTCTCAGTCGTTCAAGTCTACAAACTCATCCACTACAAAGGGAAATAGCAACTGTTTTTGATTTCTGATGGCCTTTGCCAATAAAAAACCCCTTCCAAAAAGGTGGGGGTTTTTTATTATCTCTTGAAGGATAATTTCCTTCGAAGGATCTTCAAGACTAGGCTGCTCCAATCCTGTACATTCCCGTACCACAGACTGGACATTTGCCTTTGAGAGCTGGTTTACCATTCTTCATGGTAACTTTTACTGCGTTTGGATCGTCTCTCTTAGCCCTGCATTTAACACAATACATTGATGCCATTTTATAATTCACCTCCTCTCAAGCCGCCTTTGCGGCGACTAATTAATAACTAATTCCCGGTATTATTAAAGCGTGATTTTTAAGCAGTAGAAAAAGAATTATTTGAAAGACAAAAATGCCTAAAGTTAAAATTGCGGTCTTGGTTAGATCCTTAGCGAGATATGGATACGCATTTAAAGTTGTCGTTCTTTGCATCTGTGACATTGCAACAGAAGGAACAATTGGTGCCTGAATTTTTACCGATAGGGGAGCTTGACTAGCAAAAGTGTGACTAAAGTTATGGCGTAAATCAGCTAAAATTTTCTGTTCTCGGGTTTTTCTCTTCTTAGCCATGAATGAGCCTAGATTACACTATTGACATGATAGCTGTCAAGAGGCTAATATAAAAAGATATTATGCCAACAAATCTCCTGTTCCTAGTTCTGGCAATAATTTTCGTTTGGCTCGTTTCGCTTTCGATTTTCTTTTGGCGAGTTTTGCAACATTATAACCGATTGACGAAAGGGGTCAGCGAAAAAAGCCTGCGGACGGTTTTGGACGATTTACTTAAGGATGTGGATCTGCACAAAAAGGATATTGACTACCTCAAGGAGTATTCTGCTAGAATAGAAAAGGAGGGTCTTTTGCATATCCAAAAGGTAGGTTTAATCAGGTTTAATCCTTTTAAAGACACCGGCGGAGACCAAAGTTTTATTCTATCTTTGGTTGATGGGAAAGATACGGGAGTAGTAATTTCCGGTCTTTATTCCCGGTCTGGGACAAGATGGTACGCAAAAAGAGTTATTAGCGGTAAGGGTGTCGATTACGAATTGTCCGAAGAAGAAAAGAAGTCTTTAAAGGAAGCCAGCGCTAATTTATAATTATGAAAAGAAATACAACAGTAGTAATAGTAACAGCAGTAGTTTTATATTTACTGGCAGCTTCTGCATCATACCTCTTTTTCGCAAAAGCATCACCGCCAACGATTAGTTCTCCTTTGCCGGCTCCGACAGCGGGTGCAGGCGGGCAATTAGTTTTCGATAATACTCTTCCTAAAACAGAAGCGTGTCCAATTAATGGCGTTTTATATTCCAAACAGCAAGAACAATGGTGGCAAAAACACCGTCCTTTAGGAGTAATGATTGAAAATCACGTTGATGCCAGGCCGCAGTCCGGACTTTCCGGCGCGGACGTGGTTTACGAAGCAGTCGCCGAAGGCGGTATCACCAGATTTTTGGCCGTCTTTTATTGTCAGGATGCAGGTCAGCTTGGGCCTGTTCGTTCGGCCAGAACCTATTATATCGACTTCATGTCAGAATATGGAGATTCGCCTCTGTACGCTCATGTAGGGGGCGCGAACCAGCCCGGGCCGGCAGATGCGCTGGGGCAATTAGATACTTATGGGTGGACAGGCTATAACGACTTAAACCAGTTCTCTATCGGTTTCCCGACGTTTTGGAGAGATTATGGCCGATTGCCAAATGTAGCTACTGAGCATACGATGTACTCTTCAGTAGATAAGCTATTGGATTATGCAGCTACCAGCAGAGGTCTAACTAATGTTGATAAGCAGGGAAATTCATGGGACACAAAATTTATTCCTTACACTTTTACCGATGATGCTCCGACGTCGGCCAGGTCAACCAGTCAATCGATTCATTTAGAATTTTGGCAATCAGCCGGAAGCGATTACTTTGTTGATTGGACATATAATCCAAAGACAAATCTCTATGTACGGGCAAATGGCGGAAAACCGCAGCTAGATAAAGATACCGGCAAACAGTTAACCGCCAAAAACGTGGTGGTCTTAGAAATGGTTGAAGATAATGCTAATGATGGATATGTCGCTAATGACCATCTTTTGTTTGAAAATAAAGGAACAGGTAAAGCGGTTATTTTCAAAGACGGAAAGAGAATCAATGGAACTTGGGAAAAAGATACCAGAACTTCAAGAACTTTAGTTAAGGACGCAAGCGGAAAACAGATTCAATTCGATAGAGGGCTTATTTGGTTCGAAGTCCTGCCCACAGATGGGGTATTGACCGTAAAGTAATAGTTTGTCCCACTTGTCAACTCAGTAATAGTTGATGTATATTAGTCCTCAGTAGATAGAACAAATTATGTTTTCAGATTTAATCACATCGAAATCAAGAATAAAATTGTTAAATGTTTTCTTAAGTTCTCCTAATGATATGCTGCATGTCCGGGAGCTTGTCAGAAGAACGCATGATGAAATTAACGCGGTTAGAAGAGAATTGGCATTTTTGGAGAAGAAAGGCATCTTAACCCGAGAGCCGCGGGCAAACAGAGTTTATTATTTCCTGAATAAAGCTTACCCTTTTTACTACGACCTCTTAAGGCTTGGTTCGAAAAGTGTTGGTTTGGGAGCGGACATCCTTAAAAATAGAGTTAAGTTGGGAAGAATAAAATACGCAATGTTTTCAGGCCGGTTCCTTAGGAAAATGAAAGAGCAACCGGACGAAGTAGATCTTTTACTTGTCGGCAATGTAGTTTTGCCCGAGTTGGCGCTTCTAGTTAGAGAGGAAGAAAAAAGACTAAACACGGAAATAAATTACACGGTAATGACCGAAGAAGAATTTAGTTTCCGCCGCAAGAAAAGAGATCCTTTTATAATTTCCATCCTTGCCGGTTCTAGGGTGGTTCTTATCGGTGACGAAGAAACCATGCTCTCATGAGAAAAAATCCACGCTACCTTTTATGGCTCATCATCGGTTTAACTATCGCGGCTGTTTTTATTAACTTGCCAAAGTTCTCCAATGTTCATCTCGCAGGTAAAACATTTAATTTTGATCCTAACTCTATTTTCGCCGCTTTAAAAATTAATCAAACACTTAATTTTCGCGAAGGATTGGATCTGAAAGGCGGAACCAGCCTGGTGCTTAGGGCTAATATGAAAAATATTGCCTCCGACCAAAAAAGTTCTGCTCTAAATTCTGCAAAAACAGTCATTGAAAACAGAGTAAATTTGTTTGGGGTGTCAGAACCATTAGTGCAGACGGCCGTCACTAACAATAATGATTACCGGATAAATGTTGAAATTCCGGGAGTAACGGATGTCAATCAGGTTAGAAATTTAATCGGTACGACAGCCCAGCTAAATTTTTGGGAGGAAATTGCCAGTTCCGCAGCAAAACTTAATTCGGTGGACGTAATTAATGCAGGAGGCACTTATTTTAAGAAAACTGATTTAACAGGGTCGGATTTAAAGCAAACAAGTGTTGGATTTGATCAAAATACGGGGAAGCCGGAAGTTCAACTCGTTTTTAATTCTACGGGCGCAAAGAAATTTGCCGATATTACGCAAAGAACAGTTGGTAAAAGATTAGCGATAATGTTAGACAATCAAATAATTGAGGCGCCAACAGTTAACCAAGCAATAGAGGGTGGAAATGCAGTTATAACCGGAGGTTTTACCACCGATACGGCCACGCAACTGAGTACAGAACTAAACGCAGGAGCCCTGCCGGTGCCGTTAAGTATTTTATCCAGCAGCATTATCGAGCCAACGTTAGGGAGTGCCTCTTTAGCGAAAAGCCTTTTTGCCGGCGCGTTAGGATTTATTATTATCGTCGTTTTTATGACAACCTTGTATAAAAAACTGGGTGCCATTGCCAGCGTGGCTCTAACCTTATATACACTATTTGTTTTAGCAATCTTTAAATTAAGTTCAATTACTCCTTATGGTATCACTCTAACGTTGTCCGGAATTGCCGGTTTTATTCTTTCCATAGGTATGGCAGTTGACGCTAACATCTTAATCTTTGAAAGAATGAAAGAAGAACTAAGGCAAGGCAAATCGCACGAAACCGCAATTGAATTAGGATTCTCAAGAGCCTGGACATCAATCAGAGATTCAAATATCTCAACTTTAATCACTAGCTTTGTTTTGTATGAATTCGGAACGGGCATGGTTAAAGGATTCGCGTTGGTTTTGGCAATCGGAGTTTTAGTGTCTATGTTTTCGGCAATCGTGGTTACGCGAACATTCCTAAGATTAATTTATAAATAAAATGAAAATAAATATTATCGGTAAAAAATATTGGTACTTTTTAATTTCCTTAATCGTTATTATTCCGGGAATAATTTCCTTAATACTTTTCGGGCTTAATCTTTCGGTAGAATTTACCGGAGGATCGAATATAACTTTAGCGTTACCAAATAAAGTTTCAAACGCTAACGTTAAGACTATCTCTACAGTTTTCTTGCAGAACAAAATTAAAATTCAGGATATCACAACTTCCGGAAGTCAAGTATTAATTAAATCGCAACCGGTTGATCAAAATCAGGACCTGCGAATTACACAGGAGTTAAAAACCAAATTGGGAAATTTTCAGCAGCAATCTTATGAAACAATTGGTCCCACCATCGGCGCGGAAACTTTACAAAATGCTATTTACGCATTAATAGTTGCATCAATTTTAATCGTTATTTATATAACTTGGTCATTTAGAAGCGTGCCAAAACCAACCAGCAGTTTCCGGTTCGGTGTTTGCGCGATTATCGCTTTAATTCACGACGTCTTAGTATTAATTGGACTTTTTTCAATCTTCGGACATTTCTTTGGCGTAGAAATTGATAGTCTTTTCGTTACGGCGGTTTTAACAGTTATTGGTTTTTCGGTGCATGACACAATTGTTGTTTTTGACAGAATTAGGGAAAATCTAAGAAGAGTCGGCGGGGAAAATTTCTCAGAAGTAGTCAACGATTCAATTTTGCAAACTCTTGATCGTTCGCTTAACACCTCATTAACAGTTATTCTGGTTTTGTTCGCACTGCTGATTTTTGGCGGAGATACAATCAGATGGTTTGTGGTGGCGCTTTTGATTGGAATAATCTCCGGAACTTATTCTTCAATCTTCAACGCTTCACCTTTATTAGTAGTCTGGCAGGAGATTCTCCAGAAAAGAAAGAAATAATCTTTAATGTCCTCTATCCCGCGGAGTAACATCTCATAGTTTGACTTTTGAGATATCCGTGCTATAATTGCCGAATGCATGAACGTGATTCAGAAGTCGATGCAATAATAGAAGAGGCTGTAAAGCAAGCACAGCAATTTGCTTTGGACCACCCCTTTCAAATAGGTGCTGGTGTTGCACATCCGGAAGATCCAATTGTTTATGAGTTAAGGCAAATTGACGACGGAACAGACGTAGCTACTATTGGCTACTTTGATAAAGAAAAGGGTGAAGATATAGTTAGACAGTGCCCACTAGGTGAACTATTTGATCCGAGGGTTGCCTTTGAAATTGCAATGGCCATCAAAATGGGGAAAAAGTTTGACGCAGCCCCCAATAATTAAGAGTTTATTTCTTAACAGCAATTTTTATAAAAGTAGGTTCTAAAGCTATCTATTTATCAGAAGTAAGCTCTTTTTTAACAATTGAACTGACTAGGTTGCCGTCGGCTTTGCCTTTTACTTTTGGCATCAATGCTCCCATTAATTTTCCCATATCCGCCATGGACGTTGCGCCGGTTTGCGCAATTGCTTCTTTAACCAGCTTAGTAATTTCTTCTTCTCCCATTTGCTCGGGTAAGTAAGCACTTAAAATTTCCAGCTCCTTAGTTTCCTTATCAACTAGCTCTTGCCTTCCGGCGGTTTTAAATTGTTCAATTGAATCCCTTCTTTGTTTAGCTTGATTTTGTGTCACAGTTAAAATATCTTCTTCAGTTGCTTGGTATCCCGCGCCGCCTTTTTGAATTTCGTAATAATTTATTGCCGATAAAAGCATCCTTAGGACAGAAGTCCTTAATTCGTTTCTGGAAAGCATTGATTGTTTTAACTCTTCCTGTAGTTTTTGTTTATTCATAAGCTTATTCTATCAGATTTTAGTTCCAAGTTCTTTAATTCTTTTTTCCAAATATTCTTTATTGTTCAGTTTTAAATCTTCGTCAACCTCGGCAAAAAGTTCATTCAGCACTTTTCCAATAATCGGGCCCGGTTTTATATTCAATATTCTCATTACATCATTGCCGTCAACTGTCATATCGTTGATTGAAAAAGGCGCCGGTTTTAATTGCTCTTCGATTTTTTCTTTGAATAATTTTAACCGCCAACTCTCGGCAGTTTGTGTTCCGCCGCCAAGCCGGTCGGCAACTCTTAAATCCATCATTTCTTTAACATTCTCAACGCCAATTTTTCTAATAAATCTTCGAATGGCCGCGTCGGTTTGATTTTCGTTAACGGAAAACATGTGCCACCTAATTAGTATTACAACTTTCTCCTTGTCTTTTTTGGAAAACTTTAAGCGGTCGCAAACCGCCGCCGCAATTCTGGCTCCGGCCACTTCATGATTATGAAAAATGACATATCCATCCTCATCTCTTGCGGCGACTTTTGGTTTGCCTACGTCATGCAAAAGCGTTGCGAACCGCACAAGCGGATCAATAGACGGACAAAATTTTAAAGACAAAATGTTATGCGTAAAAACATCGGTGGTATGATGTCGCCCCGGCCTTACCATCGAAACGCCAATCCCTTCCAAAAGCTCGGGCAAAATAAAACCTAATAGGCCGGAGTCTTTTAAAAGCATTACTCCTGCATAAGGATTATCACTTCCTAAAATTCTCAATAATTCAGTTTTAATCCTTTCGGCGGAAATATTTTCAATCAACATTGCATCTTCAATAATTCTCTCCCAAGTTTTTTTCTCAATCGTAAATCCAAGTTCAGTGGTAATCCGGACAGCTCTCAAAAGTCTTAAAGCATCTTCTTTAAAACGGAGGTTCGGATCGCCGACTGCCCTAATAATTTTCTGTTTTAAATCCTTTTCGCCATCATATGGATCAACTAATTCAAAAACATTTTTTTCACCGATTCGAAGTGCGATGGCGTTGACAGTAAAATCTCTCCTGCCTAAATCCTCTTCCAAAGTTTTTCCCCAGGAAACTTTCTCAGGATGCCGGTTATCTTTATATGCCGTTTCGGTTCGATAAGTAGTAATTTCAACGACGTGGTCTTCTTCGCCAATTTTTACCGGTACTCCAACCGTTCCAAATTCATTATCATAAAATCCGTTGGGGAATACTTTGACAATTTGTTCAGGGGTTGCATTCGTGGTTAAATCCCAATCTTTAATTTTTCTTTTCAAAAGTAGGTCTCGGACGCTTCCGCCAACAAAATAGGCCTCGAATTTGTTTTCTTCCAGAGCTTTATAGACTTCTAATACTTGGTCTGGAATAACCTTTACCATATTTGTTATAGTATAGCAGAATATAATCTTTATGAAAAAATGGCAGGTCGAGTCAGAATTAAGAATTAAGAATCAAGAATTAAGAATTCAGGATCTCATTAAAATTCTACTGAGGAACAGAGGCATCAAGAGCAAAGAAGAAATTGATAGTTTTTTAAACCCAAAACTTTCCAAAGTTACTCCTGCGGCAGTCAAAATAAATGCTCAAGGATTGAAGAAAGCGCTGCAAAGAATTCAAAAAGCCATCAAAAATAAAGAAAAGATAATTGTTTTTGGTGATTACGATGTGGATGGAATTTGCGGGACGGCCATTCTTTGGGAAACGTTAAATTCTTTGGGTGCTGATGTTTTGCCTTATATCCCGAGCCGGTTTGAAGAAGGATATGGTCTGTCCGAAATTGGAATTAAAAATCTTTTGCAAAAAGGCAAAGTGGATTTAATCATGACGGTTGATAACGGAATTGTGGCAAACGAAGCAGTGGATTTTGCCAACAAAAATAAAATTGACGTCATTATTACCGATCACCACGTGCCGGCAAAAAAACTGCCTAACGCTTTGGCAATCGTGCACACGACTCTGCTTTGTGGTGCAGGAGTAGCATACTTATTGGCAAATAGCTTATTGCAAATAGCAGATAGTAAGATGGCCATACGCAATAAGCCATACGCTACGAGCCATCTTGAGTTGGTGGTTTTGGCGACGATTGCGGATTTGGTTCCATTGACAGGAGCAAATCGGATTTTGGTTTATTATGGTTTACAAAAATTAAGAGCCACAAAAAGAATAGGCTTACTGGCTTTAATTAATAAAGCGGGAATTGTCAAAGAAGAAATTGATACTTATGAAATCGGCCATCTACTCGCGCCCCGACTTAACGCGATGGGAAGACTGGCCAGCGCCATGGATTCATTAAGATTAATTTGTACTTCTGACAAAAAGAAAGCGGAAAAATTGACGGAGCTTTTAAACCAAACAAATCTGGAAAGACAACAATTTACTCAGGAAGCTTTAGCGCACGCTAAAAACAAAGTAGAGAAGGAGGGACTAAAAAGCTTAATTTTTATTGCCGACGAAAGCTATCAACAAGGAATAGTCGGATTGGTGGCCGGAAGAATGGTGGAAGAATATTATCTGCCTTCAATCATTATAGCCAAAGGCAAAACACAGAGTAAAGCGTCGGCCCGCTCAATCAAAGGTTTTAATATTGTCGAATTTTTAAGAAGCGCGTCAGATTTATTGGTTGATATTGGTGGACATCCGATGGCAGCCGGATTCACGGTTGAAAATTCAAAGCTCGAGGCGCTAGAAAAAAAGCTTTATGAAAATGCACGCAAACTTTTAAAAAAAGAACACTTGGAAAGGATTTTAAGGATTGATTATGAACTCAATCCAGCGCTCATAAATTATGAAACCTACTCTTCAATTCAACAACTCGCACCTTTTGGAATGGCTAATCCTGAGCCGACTTTTTTAACCAAAAATCTCACCATCGCAGATATCAGGGTTGTCGGAAAAGATGGAAAACACCTCAAAATGCAATTCAAAAGTCAAAATTCAAATTTCAAAATAGGTGGAATTGCGTTTGGAATGGGCGAAGATTCAAAACTTAAGATTGGTGATAAAGTAGATGTTGTTTATACACTTTCGGATAATAGTTGGGGAGACCGCCAAAACATCGAGCTAAAAATTAAGGATATTAAGTAGAGCGACGCGCGACAAGTCGATGTTTGATGGCCGCAACACCAGACATTTGAAATACTTCATGGTCCCTTCTTGCTTGAGCAAGCGTGATCAACGGATCTTCTATTACTCTCGACACATGACTTATAATATTTTTATTAGATTTATTCATTCCTAGAAGTAACGCCGCTTTGATTATTTGGTCACATTCTCCATCGGGTTCAGTAGTAGGATGGGACGCCTCTAAATGCGCTCTCCACGCACTAGCTAGTTTTAGTACTTGGGTCTGGCCTCGTGGAAAAAATCTTGCTTTTCCATGTCTAACTGCTTCAATCTCTTCTTTTGAAGGAAGTCTATCGCGAGAAGAATGCTTAGCGGGAAGCATTACTTCTAATCTTCCAGGAATAAACTCTGCTTTTCCTTCTGCCACTGCCTTAATTTCTTCATCTGAAGGAGGCTCATGGCGAGTATGCGGTTCAGTAACAAGCGCCATTCTTTGTGGTTTCCCTTCGTTGTTGTTCCAATATGCATCCGTATAGTGTTCTCTCATACTTTTAGGCCACAAAAAACTTCCGTGTTGGAGCAGAGATTTGGTAATCTCTTACTTTTAGGAAGTTCTAATAAATAACTTAAATAATTTCATTACTATATCAAATGTTATCATTTGCGAGGCTTCTTGTCAAGCAGGCTAATCTCATGTATTATGTAGAGGTTATGAGTAAATCAAGCAGAGTTTTGTCTTCCAAAGCGCATGAATTTGCGGGAGAATCAGCCACTATTAAGGGTTGGGTTAGAATCCGCAGAGATCACGGCAAGCTAATTTTCCTGGATGTTCGGGACAGGGACGGCATTATTCAGGTCGTTGTCAATCCCAGAGTTTCCGAAGAAGCATATAAAGTGGCGCAAGAATTACGGCCGGAATTCGTGGTTGAGATTACAGGTAACGTTAATAAGCGTCCGGAAAATGCAATTAACAAAGAGATTGCTAGCGGAACAATTGAAATTGAGGCCACCGAAATTAAAATTTTAGCCAGAGCCGAAACTTTACCGTTCGATATGGGAGGCGATGATCTTAATCTTGAGTTGCCGACTCTTCTTGATCACCGCGCTTTAACTTTGAGGCACCCCAAAATTCAGGCAATTTTTAAAGTTCAGACAGTTATTATAGACGGTTTTAGGGAATTCTTAAAAAAAGAGGGCTTCTTTGAATTCCAAGCCCCATCGATTGTTCCGGCGGTGGCCGAAGGCGGAGCAGAAGTATTTCAAGTCGACTACTTTGGTCACAAGGCTTATCTAACGCAGAGTCCGCAGCTCTATAAACAAATTGTGATGTCTGCTTTTGAGCGTGTTTTTGCGGTCAATAAAATTTTCCGGGCTGAGCCAAGTGTTACGACGCGCCATCTCGCCGAAGTTGTCTCTCTGGATGCCGAAATGGCTTTTATCGATTCATGGACAGATGTTAAAGACATGGCAGAGCAAGTTGTACGTTTTATCTTGGAAAGAGTGGATAAAGAGTGCGCAAGAGAGCTTAAAATTTACAACGCGACGCTTCCAAAAATGATCGATAAAACCCCAACCTTAAGTTTAAGAGAAACTCAGGAGAAAATATTTAAGCATTCGGGCCGGGATACGCGCGGAGCAAAAGACTTAAATCCGGAAGACGAGCGGGAAATTTGCGCCATCATCAAGGAAGAGACGGGCTCGGATTTTGTTTTTGTTTATGGATACCCGACTAAAAATAAGCCTTTTTACGTTTACCCTAATCCCGAAGAACCCGAATATAACGAAGGAATGGACCTTTTATGCCGAGGCATCGAATGGTTATCTGGTGGAAGACGAATTAACGATTATGATCAGTTAATTAAGCATGTTAAAGAATGGAAGATGGACCCCAAAAAAGTGGAGATGTTCTTGGAAGCTTTTCGTTATGGCGTACCGCCTGAGGGCGGATTTGCTTTCGGCGCAGAAAGAATGACGATGCAGATACTGGAGCTTCAAAATGTGCGTGAGGCTTCACTTTTTCCGCGTGATATGGAAAGGGTAGATGAAAGGTTTTCAGATTCCAAATAAATTACAAAGACCAACTTTTTGGTTATTAATCACTCTTTTTCTAGCTTTAATTTTTGTTGGATTAATCTGTATTTATTCAATTCTCAATTTCTGGATTGCGCAAAATAAAATTCTCAAGGTGTCATTCAAAATTTCCCAAGAAGCGAAAGTGCCGATTATTAAAACTGAATTCGTGCCAATCATTTCGGCCACAGGCGCAATTATTATGGACGCAGATTCAAAAATGGTTTTGTACTCCAAAAATCCTAACTTAAAATCCTCAACTGCCTCAACGGCGAAAATTATGACTGCTTTAACAGCGCTGGACTATTTTAAGCTTTCAGATATTTTAACCGTTAAAGAGGCAACTTCCGATGGTTCGGTTCTCGGTCTTCTTAAAGATGAACAAATGACTTTTGAGAATTTTTTATACGCAATGCTTCTTCCTTCGGCCAACGATGCCGCCTTAGCAATCTCCCAAAATTATCCGGGTGGAGAACAAATGTTTGTTAACAAAATGAATGCGAAAGCAAAAACGCTAAAGCTTTACAACACTCATTATGCCGATCCCGCAGGATTAATTGATAACGGTGATTATACAACACCTTTTGATATGGCTAGGTTAGCGTCTTTTGCAATGCAAAATGGAGAAATCAAAAAAATAGTCGGCAGCAAAGAGAAGATAATCAGCGATGTCAGTGGTGCTCATGCTTACGATTTAAATAATCTGAATGTGCTTTTGGGTCAAGATGGTGTAAATGGGGTAAAGACCGGTTACACACAGGAAGCGGGACAAGTACTGGTAACCTCAAAAGATGAAAAAGGGAAAACGATTATTATCGTTGTAATGAAAAGTGATGACAGATTTGCCGATACGGAGAAACTCTTAGATTTGGTTTCAAATAACCTTACTTACTTATCCATTCATCCGTAACTGCGGGGACATAGGCAGTAAAATTATCGCTCCCCTCAAATACGACCACCGGCATTAGATACTTTTGGTCTTGGCTACTAATATAATAGGCGGGGAAAGCGTCGGTAACAGAAACGTTGGAAGACGAGCCGCCGTAAGAAGCAATGTAAGCAATCCCTTTTTGTAAATCATCAAAAGCCTGTGCAGAAGTTTTAATTGGATAAGTCGCCGATTCGCTCCCTGGTGTTTGATAAAAGTATTGGGCCTGGAGAATTTCTTTTTTAGGACCGACTAAGACATTGATGTTGGATGAGTTAGGCTGTTCATAAACAACAGGAATATTGTTAATATCTTTTTGGAAGAAATCAACTTTTACTGCTTTAGCATCAGCAAGACTAGCAACCGGCGTAAAAGAACCGTTTGCAACTCCCAAAAAACTGGTTTTAGTTTTACCAGTGTCAATATCCGTAGGAAAAGTATTTATCTGACTTAAATAATCAGTCGCAGTCGTAATACTGTCTTTTTCATTCGGTAAATCTCCGGAAGGCGCAGATTGATTGGCTAAAAAATCAGAAGTTAGGATATAATTATTGTTAACGATATTCATCGTTATTGCTTGCGATAATCCAAGCGAATCAGTATTGGCCCATTTGTAGTTGATATCCGAGATTTGTGTTGGCATGGACTTAAAACCGGCTGCTGCAACTTTTGTTTTGGCATTTGAAAGGCTTAAGAGATCCGGCGCAGCGGTTTTGATTTTGAATATTTTTATTTGTCCGGTAAAAGAGGGAAGAAACCCCGTTAAAGTGTTTATTTTGTAGGTCAGTTTTTTATCGGTGACACTGGCAGGAAAAAGTTGCGGGTCAAGTTTGCCAAAAGCCACGGTTGGTTTAGGCGGAGGAGTCGGAAAAATCGCCTCTTTGGCGATTAAAAACATTTGAATAAAAACAACAACAACCACTAAGCCGGCGATAAAAAGTCCGCCCCATTTCAAGATTTCCTTAGTATCATAACTGGCCTGACTTAAGGTGAACATATATTGAGTATAGAAAAAAATTAAGCTACAATGCAAGTATGGTCAAAGTCAGATTCGCTCCCAGCCCGACAGGTATTCCACACATTGGAAGTACTACTACCGCGCTTTTTAATTTTCTATTTGCCCGTCATGAAAAAGGTGAATTTATTTTAAGAATAGAGGACACTGACCGGAAAAGAATTGTTGAAGGAGCCGAAAAAGCAATTATTGAGATCTTAAATTGGTTAGGATTAAATTATGATGGAGAGCCAATCCATCAATCCGAGCGCTTGGAAATATATAAAAAGCATGTTCAAGAATTGGTGGATAAAAAAATCGCCTTTGAAAAAGATGGAGCAATTTGGGTAAAAGTTCCGGAGGATAAACAATTTGAATGGACAGATATTGTTGGTCAAAAGAAAATATCTTTTTGGGGCAAAGATGTTGATGAATTCGTGATATTGAAATCAGACGGTTTCCCAACATATCACCTAGCCAATGTAGTTGATGATCACTTAATGTCAATAACTCACGTCATCAGGGGAGAAGAATGGATTTCTTCAACTCCAAAGCATTTATTTCTGTATGAAAGCTTTGGATGGACGCCGCCTCATTTTGCGCATATGCCGGTAATTTTAGGCCCGGATAAAACCAAGCTTTCCAAGCGGCACGGCGCAAAATCAGTGCTCGATTATCGGAATGAAGGATATATTCAAGAAGCGCTCTTGAATTTTATGGCTTTACATGGCTGGAATCCGGGTGGCGACCAAGAAAAAATGGACATGGACTTTATGATCAAAAATTTTAAG
>DATKGX010000037.1:0-30504 GCA_035510555.1 Patescibacteria group bacterium
GTCTTTCATCGGCATATTTTTCTCTAAGTTTAGTTAATTCTTCTCCGATGACAATTAAAATTTTACTTGGATGCGCCAATAAATCCTCAAGATAAGTGATGGTTTCTTTAATCATCTGATATTCCTCTTCAATTTTTTGCCGTTCCAGGGCCGCTAAACGCCGAAGCTGCATGTCCAGAATGGCGGTGGCTTGAATGTCGCTTAATTTGAATTTGGTCATTAAATTTTTCTTCGCTTCGTCCTGATCTTTAGATTCCCGGATAGTGCGGATAACCGCGTCGATATTCTCCACGGCGATTTTTAATCCCTCAAGAATATGCAGGCGGGCCCTAGCTTGTCTTAGCTCAAATTCGCTCCTTCTTTTAACTACCAAGTAGCGGTGTTTTAAAAATTCTTCGAGAATCGTTTTTAGGTTCAAAGTTTGCGGCGTGCCGTCAACCAAAGCGACGATATTGGCCGGAAAGCTGGTTTGCAGCGCGGTGTATTTAAAAAGATTGTTTAAAATCTTTTTGGGACTACTGTCTCTTTTAAGCTCAACAACCACCCGAATTCCGTGTCGGTCCGACTCGTCTCTTAAATCGGAAATACCTTCGACTTTTTTCTCTTTTGCCAGCTCCGCAATTCTGGCAACGAGGAGTGCTTTATTAACTTGATACGGGATTTCGGTAATAATAATGGCGGATTTTCCCTGTCCGATATCTTCAATATCGGCTTTTCCCCGGATTAGAATTCTGCCTCTCCCGGTGGTGTAAACGTTTTTAATTTCCGCCCAGTCGTAAATTGCGCCGGCGGTTGGAAAATCCGGACCTTTAATAAATTCCAGTAGCTCATCAACGGTAACTTCGGAAGAAATCGAAAACCGCGGTTCCGTGGTAATTTTGGCTTTCTTGATTAAATATTCGACCGCGTCAATCACTTCGCCTAAATTATGCGGCGGAATTTTGGTGGCCATACCAACGGCAATTCCCTCAGCTCCCATTAATAGCAAGTTTGGCAAGAGACTAGGTAAAAAGACGGGTTCTTTAAGCCTCGAATCAAAATTTGGGATATAATCGACAGTCTCTTTTTCCATGTCCAGAAGCATCTCGGCGGTAATGGCCGCCATTCTGGCTTCGGTGTAACGCATGGCAGCCGGCGGATCGCCGTCCATTGAGCCAAAGTTTCCCTGCCCGTCAATTAGGGGATAACGCATTGAAAAATCCTGGGCCAAGCGAACTAAGGAATCGTAAATTGGCACATCGCCGTGGGGATGGTATTTTCCCATGACTTCTCCAACCACCGTTGCGCTTTTGGAATATTTGGCGCTGTGGGTTAAATTCATTTCATGCATCGCGAAAAGAATGCGTCTGTGGACCGGCTTTAGGCCGTCGCGGACATCAGGGAGGGCGCGGGAGACGATAACCGACATCGCGTAATCCAAATACGCGCGTTTCATTTCAAAAGATATTTCCGTGCTTTGTAGCTTACCGATATCGCTCATAATTCTTTGGGGTCCTGTCTTTCGGTCGGCGTCGCACTTTGCAAATGACGCTCGCTCAAATCTTCAAAAAATAAAATAGAACCCGCTCGCTAAGTGAACGCCTTTCTAAAAGTTAGGTTGTCATTAGTGGAAGGTCTGACGGCGTTCAGTTCATTTGAAAGTGGACTGCCTTCCTCAGCCACCCCGCATTGCATTCTCTTTCGCAAGTTCTAGATCAGAAATCCTGCGATTAGCAATGCGACGATATTCAAAACTTTGATCATCGGGTTAATGGCCGGTCCGGCAGTATCTTTGTACGGATCGCCGACGGTGTCGCCGGTGACTGCCGATTGATGGGCAAAGCTGCCTTTGCCGCCGTAATTTCCCTCTTCGATATATTTTTTGGTGTTATCCCAAGCCGCTCCGCCGGTGGTCATCGAAATTCCTAAGAATAACCCGGTGATAATGCTACCCATTAAAAGTCCGCCTAAAGCTTTTGGTCCTAAAGTAAAACCGACCACAATTGGCGCCAAAACCGTAATCGCGGTGGGTAAAATCATTTCTTTGATGGCGGCTTTGGTAACTATGTCCACCGCTTTGCCATATTCCGGTTTGGCGGTTCCGGCCATCAGTCCCTTTATTTCCCTAAATTGTCTTCTGACTTCATCAACAATCGAAACGCTGGCTTTGCCGACTGCCTCCATGGCAAGACTGGCGAAAAGATACGGCAGGGCGCCGCCGATAAATAAGCCCACTAAAACCGCCGGATCGGACAATGAGAAAGTTCCGTTAAAGTGGCCGCCTTTAACCAATTCCTGAGTGTAGCTGGCAAATAAAACTAGCGCTGCCAAACCCGCCGAGCCAATCGCATAAGCTTTGGTAACGGCTTTAGTGGTGTTTCCGACGGCGTCCAGCGGATCGGTAATGTCCCGCACTTTTTTATCTAAACCCGCCATTTCGGCAATTCCGCCGGCGTTATCGGTAATCGGCCCAAAAGCGTCAATCGCCACGATAATTCCGGCCAGCGATAACATCGACATAGCCGCAATCGCCACGCCATATAATCCGGCTAAAGCGAAAGATACAAAGATGGCGCCGGCGATAACAATAATCGGGGCGGTAGTTGATTTCATCGAAACGGCTAAGCCGGCGATAACGTTGGTGCCCGAGCCGGTGGTTGAAGCTTTAGCAATGGTTCTGACCGGACTAAATCTTTTAGAGGTATAAAATTCGGTGATAATGACCATTCCCAAAGTGACAATTAACCCGATAATAGAAGTCATAAATAAATTCAAAGATGAAATCTGTCCAATGCCCTTAGGGAAAATTCCGGTGGTTAAAACGTAAAATCCGGCCACCGAAACGACCATGGCGACAATCAAACCCTGATACAAAGCCTGCATTACGCCGCCTTTTCCGATTAGTCGTACAAACCAGGTGCCGACAATTGAAGCGACAATTGAAATGGCGCCGATTAACATTGGATAAAATAAAACGGCCGGATTATTTGGAAAAGTTAAATGGCCTAAAATCATGGCCGCGACAACAGTAATCACGTAAGTTTCAAATAAATCGGCTGCCATGCCGGCGTCATCTCCGACATTATCCCCCACCAAGTCGGCAATAACTCCCGGGTTTCTGGGGTCGTCTTCCGGGATACCTTTTTCAATTTTTCCGACCATATCGGTGCCAACATCTGCACTTTTAGTAAAGATTCCGCCGCCAAGTCTGGCAAAAACCGAAATCAAGCTTCCTCCAAAGCCTAAGGCAATTAGGGGTTGCAGATTTCCGCTAGCGTATCTTTCTAATATCCAATAAAATCCGGAAACTGCAACTAAAGCAAGTCCGGCAACCATTAAGCCGGTGACTGCCCCGCCTTTAAACGCCAAATCAAAAGCGGCACCCAAACCTTTTTTGGCAGCTTGGGCGGTTCGAATATTACTGCGAACCGCAATCGACATTCCGACTACTCCGGCAATCGTTGAAAAGACGGCGCCGATAACAAAACCTAACGTAGTAATTGAACCAAAAACAAAATATAAAATGACGGCAATCAGTGCCCCGATAGCCGCAACCACTAAATATTGCCGTTTCATATAAGCGGCCGCGCCTTCGGCAATGGCATCGGAAATGGCGTTCATTTTGGCGTCGCCTCTTTCATGGGACAAAACGCGAAAGCTTAAAAATAAGGCGTAGGCGATGGAGAGGACTCCGGCGAGTAGGGAAATGATTAGTTTATGCTGAAAAATCAAAGATAAATCCATAAGGATACTTTGTCTCGCCGATGAGGCGGAACCTAAGTATTATAAGGGAATTTGCTATGCATTTCAAGAAGGATTTGAGGGTTATTCGCCTGCTTTTTTTGCTGCCGCTTCGGCATCTAGCACTGCTTCAACTTTTCGTGCAAATTCAATCGGTAACGTTGATGGATCAATTTCTGCTGGACTTTCAAAACATCTTCTTAGTTCTTCTGTGGCATCTCTCCTGCTGCCATCTGCGCCAAAAAATTCCACAGCCGGTTGTGTAGGTTCAGATCCAGAATAGTTACCTTGTCTAAAGTCAGGAGCAGTTATGCTCGATTTTTCTCTTTGTATAATTCTTGACCACCAACTTAGTCCTCTTATTGGTGGTTCCCCTTCTTGCGATGAACGTCTAGCCATATTTGCAATATATTACTATAGCATTCTTTTGTCAACGGGAGAAAACTTTCCTAACTGTAGCTTCTGCTAAAATCTGCATGGTGTCAAAGATTTGAACGCCGTTAATTTCTTTTTCGGGAATAAGCAGTTGTAAATCGGTACAGGCCAAAAGTATAGCGTCTGATTTTTTCGAGATACTTTTGAGAATTCTTAGAAGTTCTATCCTGTTTTCATCAGGCTTTTGCTTATTAAGAATACTATTAATAATTCTTCCCATTTGCTTTTGGTTAATCCTGTTTAATTTAATTAGGCGAATTCTTTTATCAAATAATTTGTTTTTAACAGTTGCCGGAGTTGCTAATAATCCTACTTTTCTTACTCCCCTACTCTTTAAAATTTTTATTGATTCTTCGATAATGCTTAAGACAGGAATATTTACGGAATTTCTAACGTCATCAATAAAAACATGGGCGGTATTACAAGGAAGCACGATAAAATCCGCTCCACCCTTTTCCAAAGTCTTGGCGGCATCAGCTAACAAAGAGCAGAATTCCCTTTTGCCTACAGATTTGTTAATAAACTTTTCTTCAAGTTCATGAGAAATTGGAACACTGGCTATTAAAATATTCGGTCTTTGCGTATTGTTCTTTTTTGCGCACAAAGATACCACCTGCATGTAAAATTTTGCAGTTGTTTCCGGCCCTAATCCTCCGATAATTCCAAGTGTTTCCATAATTTTTAAAAAGCGTTTTAACCACAAAAAAACCTCCCGTTGGGAGGCTTCTTAAATCCGAAACGCTTAAGTTTACATCACGGAAAGAAGACCTCCCGAAGAGGCTTCTGCGTAATACCAATTAAATACACTTTTCATACTAGATGTATTATAGCACTTTTAGATAAATCAGGCGCTATTTCAAGACTGATTTGAAGGTTATCATTCTTCTGTCTCTTGGTGATGACGAAGTATGTCTTGAATTCTTCCTATGCGAGGAGATGCTTCTATCTCGATTTGATCTCTCAATCTCCCGAATGTTCTCGCAGTCTTTCTTTCCCTTTTAGTTGTTGGCGGAATTGATCCATCAATTATTCCTTGCAATCTATTTACGCCGGCTTCTAACGCAGTCATATCAACTACTGTGGGAGATGGTTCTCTTTCCATGAGTGATCGTGTTGCCATAATCGCAATATATTACTATAGTATTCTTTTGTCAACGGGGAAACGAGTTGTGCTATTTCAAGACTGATTTGAAAGAGATGTTAGAAGAAATTATCGAAGATGTAAAGGTGTTGATCTTCTTAAGTGTGGGAGCGGAAGATGCTGTAAATTTAATTCTCTTGAAAATACTACAGTAACTTCCCTGTCGGGATTATTGCCTGCATCGTAATTTATTTTATGTAATGGTTTTGGATCTTTTCCTCCTTTAGTTAAGAAATCAATTTCTCCCTGGCTTGCGTCAGAGATTCTTAGAACGGTGGCAAGCTTTTCTTTTACAAGTTTTCTTACAACGGGGTCATGTACATCGAGTTGATTGTTTTCGTTATAAATAGGCGCAGAGGCTTTTTCCATAACAAAATGCCATTGGGAACGCTTTTTTGCTGATCTCTGATTGTCTCTAATTTCTCTCATGGTGGTAACGTTGCGATCAAAGAATATAGCTCCAATTCGTTTGGCGCGGGTTTGGGTAAATGGGTTTTCGGTATGAATTCCTAATCTCTGAGCGAGACTTACGTGCTTCATCTTTTGCGAAGCTTCTATTCCGTTTGTCATAACAGAACTATATTATTTATAGTATTTTTTGTCAACGGGAGGAATACTTATTCTATTTACCATCTCGGGCCTCCAAAAGGACTTCGTCTCGTTCCAGCTCTACCGGATCCCCAAACCCGGTCGCTGTAATCTTTAGCAAGATCCGCCCGGCGTTGTTTGACTAATTCTCTTTCTTCATTAGTTTCCGGCTCGGCGCGGAGGAAGTATACGTCTTGATGTCGGAGAAATGCTCTTAATTTAGGATCTTTAATTCCTGGATAGCGGTCGATATTTGGATTAGCCTTTTCAGAAGATCCTGCAGTTAGAGATTTTTTGGGTTGTTCGGAAGCGGTAAATTCGTCCGATTGTCCAATTCTAATCAGCTCGTTACTTCTTGGGGTGGCTTGTTCTGGGCGGTGGCGCATTTTAACTGATAAGTTTGCTGGTGTTATTGCTCTAAGCATTTGGTCATGCTCTTCTACAATATCCCAATCTTCATCCTTTTCTGGTTGCACTTTTCCGCTAATGAGATCAAATAAATGGTCAATACTTGTTCGCAAAGCTTCGGGCAATTCATCCGGCTGATGTTCCGTGCTTGGTCGCAAGGTAGCCAATGCTTGAGTGCCTAAGTAGTGATCTTTTAAGTTAGGATGAGTTAGTGGTGTAATATCTGTGCCAAAATTTGCAGGAATTGGCGATCCTTCTTCGTAACCACCTCTTGATTCGTTACCTCTTGTCATAACAAGCAAACTATAATCCTAAAGCGCTTTTTTGTCAACCGTTATTTAGACTTCTCCATAAATACCAACAGGCGAAACTGCGGTTTGGTTTCCAAGTTTCACTCAGTTCTAAAATCTTTTTTTCGTCGGTAATGCCATACAGATTTTTAATCGCCCGCCTGAGTCCGGCATCGCCCAAAGAGAAAACATCGGTTCTGTTCAAAGTAAAAATCAAAATCATTTCCGCGGTCCACTTCCCTACCCCCTTAATTTTTGTCAGCTCGATAGCTACTTCGTCATCACTCATCTTTCTTAATATCTTAGTATCTAAGTTCTTATCCTTGAATGCTTGGGCAATGTTTTTGATGTAGGCGGCTTTAGAATAACTCATGCCGGCGCCGCGTAATTTTTCCACATCAATTTTCAGAATCTGCTCGGGCGTCGGAAACTGTTTACCCTTGAATAACTGCAGGAACCTACTATATATAGTATCGGCGGCTTTGCCCGAGAGTTGTTGGTTGATTATCGCTTCAATCAACTCTTCCATTAAGCGGTCACTTTTATCTTCAAAAACGTGCGGTCCGTAGGTTTTGTAGAGTTTTTGCAGAATCGGGTCTTTAAACATCAAGGTTGGCATGTTTGGCGTTACTTTGGATAAAGTGTTTGCGCGGCGGAACTTCGTCGCCCATCAACATCGTAAAAGTGGCGTCGGCTTCTTCGGCGTCATCAATATTTACTTGCTTTAACATGCGGTTGGCCGGGTTCATAGTCGTTTCCCATAACTGCTCCGGGTTCATTTCTCCCAAACCTTTATAGCGTTGAATCGAAACGTTGGCTTTTCCGCCCGACAAAGCTTTGATCGCCACTTCCCGTTCTTCTTCGGTAAAGGCGTATTTAGCTTCTTTGCCGGCGGTGATTTTAAACAAAGGCGGCATGGCGATATATAGATAGCCGTCTTTAATTACCTGGGGCATGTGGCGGAAGAAGAAAGTTAAAATCAAAGTTTCGATGTGTTCGCCGTCAACGTCGGCATCGGTCATAATAATAATGCGGTGATACCTGAGCTTTTCAAAATTTATCGTTTCCCCGATTCCCATGCCTAAAGCGATAATGATATTTTTAATTTCTTCGTGTTCGATTACCTTGTCCAGACGGGCTCTTTCGGTGTTCAGTATTTTTCCCTTCAACGGTAAAATGGCCTGGAATTTTCTGTCTCTCCCCTGTTTGGCAGAGCCACCGGCAGAATCTCCCTCAACCAAATATAATTCGGAAACGCTTGGATCTTTTTCCTGACAGTCAGCCAGTTTTCCCGGAAGTGAACTTCCTTCTAACGCGCCTTTTCTTAAAATTGCTTCTTTAGCGGCTTTAGCTGCGAGTCTGGCTTTGGCTGCCAAATAAACTTTTTCTAAAATTCTTCGCGCGTCTGAAGGGTTTTCTTCAAAATAGGTCGATAAACCTTCTTTAACAATGCTTTGGACAATCGGTTGGATTTCGGCGTTACCTAATTTTCCTTTGGTTTGTCCTTCAAACTGGATTTTATCCTGTGGCATTTTTACGTAAACAACCGCCGTCAATCCTTCCCTCGTATCGTCGCCGGTAATCCCCTCTTCGTCTTCTTTAAAACTGCCGATTTTTTTGCCGTAGTCGTTAATCGCTCTTGTCAAAGCCATCCTAAATCCGGTTAAATGCGTGCCGCCGTTAATGGTGTTAATAACGTTAACGTAACTCTCGACATTTTCCACGTATCCGTCGTTGTATTGCAGCGCCATCGAGACGTCGACGTCGCCTTCCATTTTGTCCACAAAAATTACTTTATGCAGTGCCGGTTTGTTTTCGTTCAGTTTGGAAATTAAGGAAGTGATTCCGCCCTCAAAATAAAAATTGACTTCCTGCTGTCTCCCCTCCCGTTGGTCCATCAAGTGGAAGTAAAGATTCGGTACAAGATAGGCTCTTTCCCGGATTAATTTTTTAATGGTGTCAAATTCGAAATCCGTTGTAGAGAAGATGTCCTTGTCCGCCATAAAAGTGATCGTGGTTCCCGACTGCCTATTTTCAATGAAATCATGTTCAAGTCTTGATTTTGTTTTTGTTTCAAGCGGAGTTTTGACAATGCCACGGGCATATTCCTGAGTATAGATTTTATTGTCTCTTTTTACTTCCGCCCACATCCATTCGGATAAAGCATTTACGACCGATGCCCCAACACCGTGCAGCCCTCCGGAAATTTTATAAGCGCTGCCGCCGAATTTTCCACCGGCATGCAGTTTGGTCATAACGATTTCCAGTCCAGACTTTTTGTAATTTTTAACAATATCTACAGGGATTCCGCGTCCGTCGTCAACAACAGTTGCGCTGCCGTCTCTATTCAAAACAATCCAAACGTTTTTGCAGGAACCGGCCAAGGCCTCGTCAACGGAGTTATCAATAATTTCTCTTAAGGTTTCGTGGAGACCAATGATGTCGGTGGAGCCGATATACATGCCCGGTCTTTTTCGAACCGGTTCCAAGCCTTCCAAGACTTGAATTTGCGCGGCTGAATAATCATTCGCTTTGGGTTCTTTGAGAATTTTTGCTATTACTTCTTTGGCTTTCTTAGTTGGTTTTGATGCGGCCATGACAACCAGTTTAACAAATTCTAGGCCAAATTTCTAGGGGTTAATTACAGCTTAGTGGTATAATGTAGTCGATAAATTTATATATGAATCCACGTAGTTTAGCAGAAAAAATTTATAAAGATATACAAGCAAGAAGTTCTACAACTGCGTCGATTTTAAGAGATGCAAGAACTTTGGGAAAGCTTGCAAAAATTAGTGACTTTGACTGGGTTGAAAATGAGCTGCATGGCTACGAGGGATTAATTATGCCGCCATACAGGACAGTAGACGCAACAGAAATAAAAAACTGGAATGGGATAATTTCCCCAGGATTACTATCAACTAATCGAGATTGGCTTTATAATACCACTTGGATGAAATGGCAAATGTTCCAACCAGTAACGGTGCTTGAGGACCTTGTTTCTACGGGAACAACCGTTGATACTGGAACTGTTTTGAGGGAATTAGTAGATGGCTATACGATTACAAAAATTTACCAACGAATAAGTATTCAACCAATGGAGGTTAAAAAAATCCTTGACCTTATTCAAGATAAAGTGCAAAGTCAAGTAGTTGAGTATTTAGCGAAGCCTATTTTGTCTAGGCCTTCTTTGGCAATATTGTCGATATATAATGAATTATTCCCAGAGTTATCAGGAGATGTTTTAATAGTAGCGCAATACCTAGAAGATGGCTCTAATTTTGTTTTAGCTGCAAGAAGCTGTAGGTCGATTCTAAACGTTCTGGTTAAGAAATTAGTAGTTATTGCTAAACCCGACAATTATATTTTTTCAAACGGAGAAAAATTGAGCAACTTTGGAGAAAAAACTAAAATGAAATTTTACTTAGAAAAAAGAGGACAAAGTCTATTTAAAAATTCCAAATTATTGCTGTCCCTCGATAACGATTTCCGTGAAATATACGATATTGGCTCAAAAGCGTTGAAGGACGAAATTAATAAATATGAGGCAAATTTTTGTACAGATAAGCTAATTAGATTTTTGGAGCATCTGTATCGGTATACTGATTTAAAAACATTAAAATAGCGGGTCAAATTTTCTCCGCTAAATTTGTTTATTTTAAGTTTTGAAGTTTTTATGGATTTTCACTTTTTTCTTGAATAGTTCCGTTGTCTAGACAACGAGACAATACGTCCCAAATTTTCCCTTGTGGTTTAGAATTTTGATTCCCTAACGTTTCTGCCGGAGGTTTGCTGAGTAAATGCTTCCACGGTAATTCTTCGTGCCTCTTCCTCATGACCTCTAACTGGAAGTTTCAGCATCTCCGAATCTTTATAAATATCCAATTCATCCGGAAATACATTTAAATAGCCGGCGTCGATTTGGTCTGGGTTTGTGCTTCTAAGTTGTTTAATTCTTTCTTCCAAACCATCCAGTTCGGCGATTTTAACATGTCCGTCTCGAAGATATGGGCGTCCAACAAAGATATCGCCTTCGAGGCGGATAAATTTCATATAATCTTGCAAGTTTGGATCAAAATTTTGATATGGCGGCATAATGTCCGGATGGTAACAAAGAAGTTCTAAAAAGTCAACTATAAGATTTTCGTCCCAAATTTTCCCTAGTTCTTGTGAATGTATTTTTGCCAAAGGGTTTTAAAATACGATAAGGTTAAGGTAGAAAGTAAAAAGCCGGCGGTTGGAACTAGGGCGTTTATCCAGGGATTAATTCCGACAATAAATTTAAGGTACAAAGCAATCGCAAGGTAAGTAAAAATCGCAACCACAATTTTTCTGGTCCAACTTATTTCCCATGATTTATTTAGCTCCACTTCCCTATTCCGTTTTTCTATTTTGGAAACCTTTTCTTCAATTTCTGCAATTGTTGCCATAACTAGATTATATCAAAAATTTCCCGTCCCAAATTTTCCTATTTTTGTAAGTATTTGAGAAATTCTTCGTGGCGTTCTGTTTTTGTCATTCCTAAAGCCCAGTCCCAGGCGATTTTATAAGGACTAACTCCTCCATGGCTCCACAAACTTATTTCATAAACGACTTCTTTTTTGGCGAAGTTTTTTCCATAGAGCTCTACCCAAATATCATAAAGGATTAAATCAACCGGTCTATGAGCGAGTAAATTAAAGCCATTTTTACCTTTAATTTTTTCCCATTTAATTTTATTTGCCACTAGTAACCGATGACATAGTTCGTGAACGATGGTGCCCTTTTTATGCGCTAAGGAAATAGCGGCTTGAAGTTGTAACGGTGAAGAATAGGAAATGTCGCTATAGATAAGGGCGTTGATGACTTTTTCTCTAAATTTTAATCCACTGATTTTCTCAATCGTCGCAGTTATCTTCTCCCCTTCCTTTTTCCAAAGTTCCGTATATTCTTTGGCGGCTTTTTCAAAATTCGGATTATCGGATTCAGGATAAAAGTTAATCTGCATGAGGAAATTATACCACTACGAGGTTTCCGTCCCAAATTTTCTCCGAGGCTATTCTTTTTCTGCAAACTCGCCCTTGCCTAAGACGAGGTCAAGTAAAGCGGAATAAAATCCAAGAGGGTAATCTCTAGCTACTTCGGAAACTGTTTGCCGAAATCCAGGAGCTCGTCTTACTGGGGTTTCTTCCGGACGCATTGGCGGCGTCACTGGAGGTTCTTCTCTCGTTAGTCTTCTTTCAATCATATCCAAGAGATTATAGCAGCTTAATTTTAAATTTCAACCCCAAATTTTCTGTCAAAGGACGCTATGAGTCCGGAAGGTGGACTTTTTTGGAATAAAGTCCTATAATGTCAAGAATATGATTGAACGCAGAGGTGCGGAGAGAACAATTCTTATAAGTGCTGCTCTTGGGCAGATAGATGCGATTTGGGATGAGCTAAGCGGCCAAAAAAGAAATTATCTGCGAGCAGGGACTGTGCAAAAAGGTCTTTTGGGAAGTACACGTTTCCTTAGGGATTTGGGAGTTTTTTTCGATTACCCCGTTTGGACGGACATTGATGTCAAAAATGGAGTGACGCAACTGTTGCCGATTAACCTTGGTGAAAGACAGACTATCCATAGAACAAGTGACGAGCAATATTTTCTTACGCCAATAGGCTATTTAGTTAAATTGAAGTGGGAAGGCGAAAAGCTATTATGGGATGAAAAAAGATGGGTAATGTCTGATGACGAGTTGTGCGAAATAGGAGCTTCAACTTTAGGAGCAATAAGGAAAAGCTTATCGAGAGCAGAAAGAACTCAAGCCAGAGCTTTGAGAGAAACAGTATAAGTAAGGGTGTTTAAAATCGCAAAAAATCCTTGATTCTTCTTTTCCATGTCCGGCTAAGATATTTATTTTGTGGTACTCCCTCTTGTCTAAAAAGTAGGGCTCTTCTATCTGGAGGAAGATGGATTGCCACTCTTGTTTCAACTTCTGCTTTTGTCAGCGGATCCAAAGCAATATCTGTTTCCGTAGGTGTGTTATCTTTGCCTCTTTCCATAAAATTATTATATCACTTCGAAGTTTCGTCCCAAATTTTCTACCCCAAGAGTAGCGTCGGCCCGCGGTTAGAAGACTAGATGTGGTCCCCCTCCTGGCCTAAACGGTTGAAGAGTTGGATAGGGTTTTGGATCCGACGAGGCGGGAGAATCTTGGTGTATTTTCCATGCAACCACAGCGTAGACTGCATATCTTTCTCCGGCTCGTTCTCCTTCCACTAATTTCCATTCATCGTGAGCAGTTGGGTCATGAGGAGAATCAGCAGCAAATAAAGGAGTACCCATTAGTCTTTGTCCGCGTCTTGAAATTAAATCGTATACTTGAGGTTCTCCGTCTGGTCCATCCTTTGGTTTTGGAAGTGGTTCTCCAACGCCTTGTTGAATCCATTCTCCTCTCCCGATATCAGGGCTCGAAATCGCATAATATCTATCCCAGTTCGGGCTTTGTTCACCCGCTGCCACTAATTCTTCCGAAGTCCGTTCAGCAAATTGATCTGTCAGGATTTGAGATTATAGTAATGATGAGGGCGAAAGTCAAATTTCGGATTTCTGCCCCAAATTTGCCCACGAAGTTATATTTTTATTTCCCGGTTGGGGGTTTGTGCTGCAAAAATTTCTTGAGAAATTGCTCGTGCTGTTTCAGCGTATTTGGGTATTGGAAGTTCTAGCGTTGGAGAATGGTCAAATATTTTGATTTCTTTAGCAGTAACTCTAATATAGCCCGCATCTATTTGGGTAGGATTAGTGTCTTTTAGTTGTCTAATTCTTTCCTCTAACCTATCGATTTCTGCAATTCTTTTATGCCCAATATCGATTCTTTCTCCCACAAAAATATCTTCTTCGAGTCGAATAAATTTTACAATGTCTTGAACATCTGGACCGGGATTTCTATATGGTGGCATGAGAAGAGATTATATCACCATGGAGTTACCGGACCAAATTTCTGCGGCCGCGTTGACCAGTATTCTATGGCATGATACAATTTCCGCCAATGAGAATATTAGAAAGCCGTTATGCACTTCCCTGTTTTCTTGCCGGGGTCGGAGCGTTGGCCGTAATAACAGGTAAAATAGCTCAAGACCAGGGCAATAAAGAATGTCAGCCGGTAACGATTACTGTCTTTTCCGGGGATACATATGAAGGAGAAGAAACGATTTGTTCCGATTATGACGCCTATCCAGTCTACGATGAAGCAAACGATTGTGATATCGCAGGGGTAGCCTTAATTAGCGGTTCGTTAGCTCTAGCTGGCGCAATTGACAGAAAATATTTTAGCAAAAGCGGCAAATCCGATATGGCAATTGAAGTAAAGCTTGGTTACAATGCTGTAGCTTCAGTTGCTCCTGGCGCTATCGGAGTAGTTTCTTCAAGGCTTCACGGAACAAGTTTTCGGTAGTGCTTGATTGCGGTTATCCCAGTAGCTCATAGGGGAAAGCTTCTCCAGCGGTTTTTTCAGCTATCTTAGGTGAAGCAAGTGATTCTTTTGGCATAATGCTGGTTACTCTTCCGAGTCTTTCGAGGTGATCTAAGGCCAAATCTAAAAGTCCCATTCCTGATAATCGTTGCACGTTCTCATCTGGATGAAGTTGCTGAGCCCTAGCTTGTAATTCAATAGGCATAACCTGCGTAATCCCTTCGTCTCTCAAGGAAACAAAAGCATCTAGGAGAAGGGGCCTTAATTTAGCCGTCATGCTCCACTTCTTTGCTTCTAATTGCGCCTTTTCAAACTCTACTGAATGAGCTACCATAAAAGGCATTATAGCATTATGAGTCAAGAGTTTCAAAACCCCAATTTTTTCTAACGCTGTTTATAGTATTGACAACGCTTAAATTAGTGCTATTATTGCAACATGGGATGGCCAGAACGTTTAGGAAAAGGAAAAAATCGAGATGACACTTCAAACGCAGAATCAGCGCGAGTTTTAAGAAAAGAGCCTTTTCCTTTGCTTCCTGGAACAACGGTTGATGTTATAGTTGCCTACGGACCCGATCCAAAACACTTAAAATATATGCCTCTTCGTAGTGTAGTTTTGGAAGAGCGCAGAGTAGTTACAGAGATTAATCCGTCAGTAGAAGAATTAAAAGACGGGTTTTCTTTTTATCGTTTGGAACCGGGAGAAGAAGTTGTAGTTAATCGAAACGATCCTAAACAATTGGAGATGGAAAGAGGAATAGCAGCGCAAGGATTCATTCAAGGATATGGCGAATTAAGAAAATTAACTGACGCTGCTCCAGTTGGAACGGTAACCAGAGGTAATGTAGAAGAGCTTCATTTTGCAGTACCAACTCCACCCGTAAGTTAAAAAATCTCCAACCAAATTTTCAAAAAAGAATTAAGTGCGTTACTGGGAAGACTTCATGGATGGCTCTGGATCGACTGCTTGAGTTCTGGTTGTTTCACATGGAGTTCTTACTTCTTCTGTTGGTTGAGCTGAACTTTCTATTGCTGCAACTGCTTTTTCAAAGGCTTGTTGACAAGTCTCTGCTGCAAGTCCGGGAAAGGGAAATGTATTGCCAAGTTTGTTCCATGCGTCAAAAGGATTTTCAATAGCTTTCATATAGTACGGATTATATCATTTCAGTCTTAGAAATTCAAAAATAAGTTCTCGAGAGCAAAACGCGGGGAAACATTGGTCGTTTTTATAATGGTATAAGTTTTTTGTAAAGCCTTCAAAATTTGTAAATTTTCCTTTTCGAGTTTGCTGTGAAGGCTAATAATCAGTCCTTCCAAAAACTCTAAAGCTACTTCCCTGTCTTTACCGTTGTCCTGGGCGATTTTTAAAGCTTTTGCCGGGGTGCCATTTTTTAATTCGGTAAGTAATTGTAAATTTACGGCAATTTCTTCAGCGCTTAATTGCTTAACCCGCTCAAGATTAATTAATTTACACCGAGACATTACTGTCGGCAGAACAAAATCTAAAGACGAGGTCAAAATCATAATAATCGTGTCGGCGGGTGGTTCTTCCAACACTTTTAAGAAAGCATTTTGCGAGTCGGGGGTCATGCCCAAATATGCTTCCAAAATAACCGCTTTTGCCGCGCTTTCTAAGGGTTTGAGAAATAATTTTTCCTGCAACTTGCGGATGTCTCCTATCCCGACTGTTTTTTCGGTTTCGATAATTTCAATATCAAAGCGGGAGATTTTATTTTCCTCACAAATCTTTTTACAGGCTTGTCTTACTTGCTCTTTGTCTTTTCCGGTAATTAAAATGCTTTGCATCTTTGAGTGAAAGTTACTGTGAATTTCCTTGACATTATAGCTCATTTTCTCTTACTATTATAGTAATGCCCAATGATACTCAAAACCAAGCATCACAGGTTATAGATTCGACGCAAAGTCTGGCGGACACTTTGCTTTCGCAAAACCTCATTACCAAAGAGCAATATGATAACGTTAAGGTTAAAAGCGCCAGTACAGGCGTTTCCGAAGAGACAGTCATCGAGTCTTTAAATATTGTCACGCCGGAAAAACTGGCGGAGGCAAAAGCCAAACGCTTAAATATTCCTTTTATTTCACTTGAAGGCGCATCTTTTTCTCCACAGGCCATCGGTTTTGTGCCAAGGGCAGTCGCCGAAAGGTTTTCTTTAATGCCGTTTGCTTATGACGTAAATACCAAAGAACTTTCGGTGGCGATGAGTAACCCGGTGGATTTGGAAGCGGTTTCTTTTGTCCGCGAGAAAACAGGCTTGAATATTAAGACTTATGCCGCCTCACAAAAAGATGTCGAAATGGCGATTAACCAGCAATACCGACAAGAATTAGTCGGTGAAGTTGGAGAAGCTTTAAAAGAAACCGAAGATAAGGGCGCAATAAAAACCATCGATACCACCCAAATTGCCCAGATAATCAAGGAAGCGCCAATTGCCAAAATCGTTTCGACAATTTTGGAGTACGCTGTTACCTCACGGGCTTCGGATGTACACATTGAACCGCAGGAAGATAGAGTCCGGGTCCGCTACAGAATTGACGGAATTTTATATGACCGGCTGAGTTTGCCAAAAAGCGTACAGGAGGCGGTAATTTCCCGGATTAAAATTCTTTCGGAGATGAAAATTGACGAACACCGCACTCCCCAAGACGGACGGTTTAATTTTAAAGTTGAAGATAAAGAAGTTGACCTGCGTATTTCTGATTTGCCGACATCTTTTGGCGAAAAAATCGTCATGAGGCTTTTGCGGAAATCAGGCGGAGTTCCCTCTTTGCAGGAACTTGGTCTTGCCGGCACTTCACTTAAAAATCTGGAGACGGCTATGCTTAGGCCGCACGGAATTATTATCGTTGTTGGACCAACCGGCTCAGGAAAAACAACTACGTTGTATTCAGTGCTGGAAAAATTAAATACCACACGTGTTAACATTATGACTCTGGAAGACCCGATTGAGTACCAAATGGCCGGCATAAATCAGGTACAGATAAATCCGGCGGTGGGACTGACTTTTGCCGACGGACTAAGAGCTTTTTTAAGACAAGACCCTAATATTATTCTGGTTGGAGAAATCCGTGACAGCGAAACGACGGAGTTGGCAATTCAGGCCGCCCTGACTGGCCATTTAGTTTTTTCAACCTTGCATACTTCTGATGCCGCCGGCGCACTTCCGAGGCTTTTGGATTTAGGAGCGGAATCATTTTTACTTTCTTCAACCATGAACGCGGTTTTGGGGCAAAGGATTGTCCGCAAAATTTGCGACCGTTGTAAAATGGACTACGTTCCGCCAGCCCAAATTTTGGAAGAAATAAAGACGGTTTTGGGTAAATATTTTCTCGTCGGTAAAGAAATTAGACTTCATAAAGGTAAGGGTTGCGATCAGTGTGGAGGTTCGGGCTATCTTGGCCGAATCGGTATTTTTGAAACATTGCCGATAACGGAAAAAATCGCCAGTTTAATTTTGCAGCGGGCGGATAGCGGAGCAATCGAAAAAGAAGCCATTCTTGAGGGTATGATTACAATGAAGCAAGACGGATACTTAAAAGTCTTGCAAGGAGTCACAACGGTTGAAGAAGTATTGAGGGTCGCCCAAGAATAAGCTATGCAAATAAACGAACTTTTAGACGTTACAATCAAAAACGGGGCTTCGGATTTACATCTGATGCCTGGTGTTTCTCCTGCGATAAGGATTGACGGGACGCTTCGCTATCTCTCCAACTATCCCCCGCTAACACCTGCGGAGGTCGAGATGATGGTTTTTTCAATCCTAAAACCCGAGCAGAAGGAATTATTGGTCAACAATAAGGAAATTGATTTTTCTTTTGGTTTCGGCGGGGGTGCTTATGGAGCTTTGGGAAGATTTAGGACCAATCTTTATTATCAGCGTGGAGTTCTAAGCGCCGCTTTCCGCTTTTTGCAGCCGACAATTAGGACGATTGAAGAATTGCATTTGCCAAAAATTTGTCATAGTTTTGCCGAACTGAAGCAGGGATTTGTGCTAGTGACCGGACCTACCGGACATGGAAAATCAACGACTTTGGCCGCAATTATTAACGAAATAAATTTGGGAAAAGCTAATCACATTTTGACAATTGAAGACCCAATTGAATATGTTTATCCGGCCGGAAAAAGTATTATTTCGCAAAGAGAAATGGATTTAGATACTCATTCATGGCCGTTGGCTTTAAGAAGCGCTTTAAGGGAGGATCCGGATGTTGTGTTGGTTGGCGAGATGCGGGATCCGGAAACAATTGCGGCCGCAATGACAATTGCCGAAACCGGACATTTGGTTTTTTCAACCCTGCATACTAATTCCGCCTCGCAAACAATAGATAGAATTATCGATTCGTTTTCGGCCGATCAGCAGACGCAAATTAGGGCACAACTGGCGTCAACCCTCAAAGGAGTTATCTCGCAAAGGTTGATTCCACAATTAAACGGTGGCCGAATTCCCGGCGTTGAGGTGATGCTGGGAACGGCGGCAATTAGTAGTAATATCCGCGATGGAAAAACGCATTTAATTGATTCAATTATCCAAACGTCTCAGGATTACGGTATGATTCCGCTTGAGTCATCGCTTGCTTCTTTGGTTTTGTCCGGAACAATCAGCCTCGAAACAGCCAAAGCTTATGCACTAAGACCGGAGGAGCTTTTGCGTATGGTGGGTTGAGACAACGGGGTTGCCGAAATCCCGAGCGAAGCGAGGGACTGAGCGCGCGAAATGCCGAAGCTTTGAGGTAATAATATGAGGTTAAGATATAAAGCAATTACCAAAGAAGGAAAAGTTTCACAAGGACTACTGGATGCAAAAAATATTGGTGAAACAGCAAGCTATCTTCGGACGAGAGGTTTGATTCCAATCAGCATTGCCAGAATTGACAACCAGTTTTGGACCGATCTCCCCTTTCTTAACGGTGTTAATAACACTGACTTAGTAATTTTTACCAGACAACTCTCTTCGATGCTTACTTCAGGGCTAACTTTAATGCGGGCTCTGGAAATTCTTAAGGAGCAGGTTAAAAACCAGACGCTGATTGAAATAATCACTTCAATTATCGCCGACGTTTCCGAAGGAAAAACTTTTGCTCAGGCGATTGAAAAATATCCCAAAGTTTTTAGCCATATTTACATCTCAATCATTAAAGCCGGTGAGCAGTCGGGACTTCTGGACAAAGTTTTATTAAGGTTGGCGGATAATTTGGAGAAACAATCCAAGCTTCAAAGTACGATAAAATCGGCATTAATGTATCCGGCGATAGTGGTTATTTTAATGGTGGCGGTAATGGTAATTATGATGATTTTTGTCTTGCCGCAGTTGGCGGTTTTGTACCAAAATCTAAACGTTCCACTGCCTTTACCTACGCAAATAGTGGTCGGCTTGTCCAATTTGGCGGTTGCAACTTGGCCAATTATTCTGGCGGGAATTGCGGTCTTTACCTTTTTCTACCGCAGGTGGTCAAAAACTGCCGATGGCAGGCTAATCATCGATTCACTCAAGTTAAAGCTGCCAATTTTCGGGAAACTGATTGAACAAAGTATCTTGGCAGAATTCTCAAGAACCTTGGGGCTTTTGGTTGGGACCGGCACTTTGGTAGTTGACGCGCTTTTGGAAACGGCTGAGACAACGGGTAATGTTAATTACAGAAATGCGATTACTGCCGTTTCCAAGCAGGTTGAAAAAGGTGTCAGTATGGGCGATGCGCTAGCTTCTTATCCCCTATTCCCCCCGCTTTTGATCCAGCTGGTAAAAGTCGGCGAGCAAACCGGAAAAGTTGATGAAACTTTAGGTAAGGCTTCTGAATATTTTGAGCGGGAAGTTGACGGTAAAGTAAAAACTTTAACGACAGCTATGGAGCCGTTTATTATGGTTGTTTTAGGCATTGCGGTTGCCTTTTTGATCATCTCGGTCATTACGCCAATTTACAGCCTAATTTCCAGTATTCAATAGCTTTTGAAATGGGTACTTGACAATCATTTTTAGATATGAGTATGATTAATACATAAATGAAAAAACTGCTCAAAAAGCTCAAAAAACTTTTTAAACAGAAAAAGGGTTTTACACTCATTGAGCTTTTGGTTGTAATCGGAATCTTAGGAATTCTGGCCGCCGCACTCGTTGCCACCATTGACCCGTTTGAACAGCTAAATAAAGCCCAAGACGCCAACACCAAGAATATCTTGGTTGAATACCTTAATGCTAACGTCAGATTTTATGCTAATCATAGCGACTATCCATGGGGTCCATCTGTTGCGGTTCCCTGTAACGGTGGAAATCCTCCTTCCAGTACTCTCTTGTGTGCTGGTGGAGCTGGCGGTGGTGCAGGTTGTACTGTGAATAACTGTCTAACCGCGTTAATCGGCGTTAGCGAACTAAAACCTTCTTTCGTAGCGGCGACCGGTAATCTTTCGCAGATCTATGTTACATATTGGGGCTCAGGGAATGGAGTTTTGCCGGAAAACGTCAATTCTTTGGTCGGTTGTTTTCTGCCAAAATCTAAATCCGAGCAAAAAAGCAATCTAGCGGTTTGGGATAAAGACGGAACGCCGCACGCGGCTGGCGCGGCGGACTGCATTTCCGGCGGTGGAGCAACTGCTTGTTACTGGTGCACGAAATAAAAACCTCAAATTCCTTTAATTTGCTATACTAATTTCAATGATTTTATTATTGTTTATCCTGGGTCTTTTTGTTGGTTCATTTTTGGGAGTTTTGGTTGATCGCTTACCAAGGGGCGAAACAGTTGTTAAGGGTCATTCCCACTGTGAATTTTGCCAGAAAGAGCTCAAAATTATAGATTTAATTCCGGTTCTATCTTATGTTCTGACTAAAGGTAAATGCCGGTACTGTCACAAATCTTTGAGTCTCGTCTACCCTATTATAGAAATTTTTACAGGCATTTTGTTCCTGTTAACTTATATTTTCGTAATTTCTAATTCAAAATTTCTAATTTCTAATGAATTTTTAAATCCACAATTTTTAATTACCTTAATTTATCAGTTGATTGTTGTTTCCGGTTTTATCGTAATTTTCTTCATGGACTTAAAATATGGACTTATTTTAGATAAGATTTTATTGCCGCTGGCAGTAATAATTTCGATCTTTTTGTTTATCATTAATCCTTCATTGTTAATTATTAATTTCATCTGCGGCGTTTTAGCCTTATTATTTTTTCTTTTGATTGCTTTAGGCTTTAAGTTCATTCGCGGTAAAGAAGGGATGGGTGGCGGCGACATTAAACTAGCTTTTGTTTTGGGTTTATTTTTAGGTTTTCCAGATATCATCGCCGCGTTATATTTGGCTTTCTTGACAGCAGCATTTGCGGGCATCATACTTATTTTATGGACGAAGAAAAATCCCAAAAGCGCAGCTCTTCCCTTTGGCCCGTTCTTGATTCTAGGCACGCTCGCGTGTCTTTTTTGGGGAAATCTAATTCTCCCAAAGCTTCTCCTCATTTTGGGTTTACCCTCATAGAGCTTTTGGTAGTAGTGATGATACTTAGTATTTTGACCAGTTTTGTTTTAGTTATTCTAAATCCGCTTAGTCAAATTAGAAAAGGTCAGGACTCCCAACGCCAGCACGATTTAAGACAACTTTCAACCGCATTGGATAGTTATTACAATGATAACAATTATTATCCGCAGGTCCCATCAGTCCTTGTTACTGCTAAAAATATTCAAACCGTTCCTAATGATCCGGCTGCCTTAGTCAGTTGGCCAAATTATGCTTATGTTAAAGACCAAAATGACAATCCGCAATGGAATGTTCTTTTTGCGAAAATGGCTTTTCCGTCCACAGCGTCTTTTTCTTGTCCGTTAGAGCAAATGAGTAATTGTTTGCCCCAAAACTACGCTTCCAAGGGCTATAACTATTGTGTAATCTCCGGTAACGTCGCGTGCACACAAATTGCCGCTACGACCATTGTTCCGTTGCCGATCAGTGGTCCGCCATCGCCAAATGTGCCGACGCCAACTTTTACGCCGACGCCAACTCCGGTTCCTCCGGTTCCTTTTGTTTGTTTTTGTAAAGACGCAACCTATTGGAAGGATATATCTAAAGATCCAAGCCATCAATGTCAAGTTGTTCAGACAAGTTCTGATCCGCTTGTTAATTTTGACCGTGATTGCACTTCTCCTTGCATTAACCCATGTACACCGTAATATAATATGATTATGGGGAAATTTAGAAATAAAGGATTCACGCTGGTAGAATTAATCGTCGCCATAGGGATATTGGGGATTTTAGCAATTACCGCGATAGTGGCCATAAATCCTTTTGCTCAATTTCAGAAAGCGGACGACATCAGGAGAAAATCCGATTTGGCGCAGATACAAAGAGCTTTAGAGTCTTACTATCAAGATAATAAGGCCTATCCGGCGGCTTGTAACGATAATACTTTTAGAATAGAGAGAAGCGATGGAAGTTGCATTACCTGGGGTGGTTCATGGCAACCGTATATGAATTTAGTGCCGAAAGATCCTACCATAGGAGTAAAATACGCGTATATTCCGAGCTCAACTTTACAATCTTATTTTCTTTACGCTTCGCTGGCAAGAGCTAGCGATGATCCAAAGGCGTGTGCTATGGGAAATTGGTGTACAAGTATTTCAGCAGACAATCAAAGTCAAAATCCGTGCGGTGCGGGCAAAAAATGCAATTATGGAGTTTCCAGTCCGGATGTAACACCATGATAGAAATTCAAAATTCAAAATTCAAAATTCAAAATTACCACAAGGGGTTCACCCTGATAGAGCTTTTAATAGTCATTGCGATTATTGGTGTTTTGGCAACGCTTTTGATGGTAAATTTCGTCGGAGTTAGACAAAGAGCCAGGGATGCACAAAGAAAGTCCGATTTAAGACAACTACAGTCGGCATTGGAGATTTACCGATCGGACAACGGAAGCTATCCAAGCGGTTTAACATCGAGCGTAGGTGCATTGGGGAATTGTCCGGCCAATAGTGGTAAGTGCACTAATCCTTCGGCCTCCTGTTTTGGAAATCCGGCTTGCACGGCGGTTTATATGGAGAATCTTCCGGTTGATCCAGGTGGTTCAGCTTATTACAATATTGGAAATTATGTGTATCAAAGCGCAGATAATGCTACTTATGTACTTGGGGCTTGTCTTGAGAATGGCGCGGACAGTCAGGCAGTAACTACTAACCCCGGCGGAAGTGGCACATGCAGCTCCGGAAAGTTTTACGTACTCAATAATCCATGATGATGAAATCGCAAAACCCAAATCTTAAAACCCAAACTGGGTTTACGTTAATAGAATTAATCGTCGTTTTTTCCGTTATCGCAATTCTTTCAACCATTGGGACTGTTTCTCTGGTAAGTTATAGCCGGGCGCAAGTTTTAAGCCAAACGACTAGCGACTTGGTTCAAGCTTTAAATACTGCCAAATCATTGTCGGCATCACAACTTAAAACTTTAAACAAGAACGGAAAAACCTTGCGCTGTCAGAATTTCCAAACCTTAGGCGGTTATGGAGTACAGATTAACGCAGCTCAAAAGTATTACGCTTTGTATATGGAGTGTGTTGCCAGCGGAATAGAAACTCAAAATACCAGCGTTGAATGGCAAACAAAGTTTCCCGATAATGTTACCGTCGATCCGGCGACAAACGCTACGGACGTGTTCTTCCCGGTCTTATCGGGCGGAATCATCGCTAAGGGAAGTAGCACTGCCGATAGTGTCGTTTTAAAAAGTTACGGAAATACAAAGACAATCAAAATAATAAATGGTTACGTAAGCGTTTTGTAATGAATCAAAAAGGACAAGGTTTAATAGAGGCGCTAATCGCTTTGGGCGCGGCAGTAATAATAATTGCAGCGATAACCATCGCTGTTGTAACGGCTGTAAGTAATTCAGATTTTTCCAAATATCAAAATCTGGCGACCGGTTACGCTTCGCAGGGAATGGAAGTCGTTAGGCAGAAAAGTCAATTGGATTGGACTGATACTGCGACCTATTCCGGTACATGGTGTCTTCCGCAAGGAACGACAGATTTCTATCCCGCCTTGGGGGCATATACTTGCCCTGTGAATGTCAATAATCAATTTGTCAGACAACTTGAGTTTAGTCACAATTATCCAAGCTGCAATGGCGCAAATACTCAAGTTGAAGTGACGGTAAAATGGACAGACGGTAAATGTTCGGGAGCTTTGGATTTTTGTCATAAAGTTGTTCTCGACTCGTGCCTAGCGGATATTTATAGAACTCAATGAAAATAAATAACAAAAACGGCTACACCCTGGTTGAACTTTTGGCAGTTATATTTATTCTAGTGGCAGTTGGAACAATAATTGCCTCTATTTTAACTTCAGTTTTAAGAACCAGCAATAAAAGCGCGAACACGGAAAATGTCAGGAGAAACGGCAATTATGCAATTTCACAAATGTCCAAAATGATTACTTACGCGCAAAAATTAGAAGGAGTGAGCACTGACGGCATTCAGTATTATACCGATTGCGTGTCTTTGCCTACTGCGACGAAATATAAATATTTAAAAATCGAATCTTTTGATGGAGGAATTACGACTTTTGCTTGCGCAAATTCACAAATTGCTTCGCAATCTTCATCCGGCAGTTTAGACTATTTGGTTGACCCGACTATGTACGCGAGCTGTTATTTTAACTGTAGTCAGGAAAGTGCTGCCGCGCCTATAAAAATAGATATCTTTCTTGATTTAAAGGCGACCAATTCAGCTGTCTTTTCTGAAAATCAGGCAGAAATTCCTTTCGAAACTTCAGTTGTGCTTAGAAATAGTGCTAACCGCTAGGCGTTGACAAAGGTTTTGAAATGCTGCTAGTCTATATTTAGTAGGTATTTATGTTTGATCACCGCAGTCAAAAAGGACAGGCTCTTTTAATAGTGGTTTTAGCGATGGTAGTAGCTTTAACGGTAGGTTTATCTGTTGTTTCGCGAAGCGTAACAAATTTGAAAAATTCCCAACAGGAGATTGATTCACAACAGGCTTTATCCGCCGCCGAAGCGGGAGTAGACCAGGCAATAGAAAGCGGAGCTAGTGTTGCAAGCGGTAGCTTTTCCGTTTCAACGTCTTATCAAACCTTACTAGCAACTGTTTCCGGCGAGACGCAATTTCTTCTAAATGGAAATAATAAGGTTTCTAAGGATGATGCCATGTATATTTGGTTAACTCCCTACTCCTTTGACAGCTCAAAACTTTTTCAGGATAGCGACAGGTGGAGCGGTAATTTAGATTTATACTGGGGAAACTCGATTACAGCGTGTAATAACGCCGCTTTGGAAATAGCTGTTGTTTGGAATACGCGTGCAAATCCACAGGTTACAAGATATGCTTATGATCCCTGCAGTCCTGGCAGAAGTTCGAAAAACAACTTTACCCAACCAAATCCAGTTAACGAGTCTATCTCAGGTATCACGCTTTATAATAAAGTAACCATTTCGATTCAAAACGGCTTTTTGGTAAGAGTGGTTCCTCTCTATGCCGATTCTTACGTGGGGGCTTTAGGCACAAAAAATGCCGATAGTCCCGTTCTTCCGCCGCAAGGTAATATAATTACGTCAACCGGCACAACGAATAATAACGTTGTAGAGAAATTAGACGTCTTTCAAGGATACCCCGAAATACCTGCCGAACTTTTTCCATTTAGTCTTTTCTGGCCTTAAAAATGAATAAAAAATCTTTTGGATTGGACATTGGCGCAACGTCACTTAAGCTGGTTATGCTTGAGGGCAAAGAAGGAGCGTATATTCTAAAAGCTGCTTCGATTTCGCCTGTTCCGCCAAAGGGCATGCTTTCGGAGTCGCCTTTAGACGAAGAAGAAATGGCTCAGGCAATCGCTAAGGCGGCTAAGGACGCGGGCGTAAACGCAAAACTGGTAAACATTGCGCTTCCTGAAAATCAGGTCTACACGAAAGTTTTAGAGATGCCGGCTCTTTCGGATAGAGAGTTGGCGTCGGCAATCTACTGGGAGGCAGAGCAATATATCCCTGTTCCCTTAGCTAACATTACTTTAGTTTGGAATGTTTTAAAAAGACCACAGGCAAACGCCAGCGGAGAAAAAATGCAGGTTTTAATGGTTGGTGCTCCAACAGTATTGGTCAATAAATATCAAAAAATAATTCAAATGGCGGGTCTGCAAATTAATTCAATGGAAACGGAAATTCTGGCGACAATCCGGCCTTTGATTATGGAGCAAAATTTTCCTACCAGTTTGGTGGTTAACATTGGCGCAATCAGCACTTCGTTTGCGATAGTCAGAAGCAGCTCGATGGTTTTTACTTATTCTATGCCGGTGGGCGGAGCAGCAATCAATCGGGCAATTGCGATGGATTTTGGTTTAACTTCCCAACAGGCGGAAGAATATAAAAGAGTGTATGGAATTTCCGGCAAAAGTCTAGGTGGGAAAATCGGTAGAGCCACAGAGCCAATTTTAAATGCAATCTTAGGAGAAATTAAAAAATCAATTGCTTTTTATTCCCAAAAATACAAGGATGAATTACCAATCAGACAGATAATTTTATCTGGAGGTACAGCCAAGCTTCCGGGCATAGAACTATTCTTCGTAAACAATGCCGGAATAGAAACGGCGATTGCAAGCCCTTGGAAAATTTTAGCATCACAACAAATACCAAAAGAAATTTTAGACAATGGCGCCGATTATACAATAGCGGTTGGTTTAGCCATGAAAGATTATGTGCGATAGTATTAATCTGGTTTCTCCCAAAAACGAGCAACTGGAAAATGAACAAAAAAGGTTAAGAATCGCTAGGATATCGGCCTTCGCAGTCATGTTGTTTGTTGCAGCCATTGCTGTTTTAGTTTTTGTAATTAATCTAACCTTGCCGATAAATTCAATAAAGACTAGTGAAGAAACTACCTTGTCCAATATCGCGGCTCTGCATAAGAAATTAGTCCAGTATTATTTTGTCCAAGATCGGGCAAATAATTTGTCAAATGTAATTGCAAAAAGAAATAAAGTACCCGATATTGCTGATGCTCTTTTAGCGGCTACTCCTGATGATTTATCCATAAGTTCAATACAAATTGATGCTAAGCAAATTTCCCTCATCATGTCCGGAGGCTCCTTAATTTCAATGAATAAATTTATAGATAACGTGACAATGCTTGGTCAACAAAAAAAGATTATTAAAAATATTGTCGTCCAGCAATTATCCTTAGATGTAAAAAACAGTAAATATTCTATCTCAATTCAGGCAGACGTTAATAAATAGTATGAATATTGATATTAGTGATTCAAAAAAAATAAATGTTGATTTCGAAAATTTAGCGCTGCTTTATAAGCACTACAAAGAGTTCTTGCTCCCTGTTGGGGTTATTCTAGTCAGCATTTTGGTTATTATCTATGTTATTTTCCCACAAATTCAACAGTACTTTAATTCTCAAAATCTGGTGAAAGCGGAACAACTGAAATTAGATACTTTAAGAAACAATTATAGCTTACTTACCTCTTCGGATGATGCAACAATAACTGCGGATTTAAACACGCTTTCGCTGGCTTTGCCCTCACAAAAAGATTTTGCCGGCATTATCGATGCTATTTCTTATGTTTCTGCCAAAACCGGTGTGACGGTTGGTAATTTTGAATTTTCTTTAGGTAACTTGTCGGCGTCAAATTTTGGCGGGACAGTTTATCCTTCAACGAAAATCGATCTTAGCTTGGAAGGCAGTGCTAAAAATATTGTGAATTTTACTCACGAGATTGTTAAGACGATGCCGGTTGCCGAAGTGACTGCGGTTAATATTACCGGCGGAACGGGTAGCTTAACAATCCTTTTTTACTACAAACCTTTTCCATCACAAAACATTAGCGATCAAACGCAAATAGTGCCGCTGTCGGCGAAACAAGTTTCACTAATGAAGGACATTTCTTCTTGGAATTCAGTTGGAGCAGCCGGTCTGCCAGTGATACCGGGGACTACGGCAACATCGTCAGCCGGAACATCTGCCACTTCCCCATTTTAATGCTTTTTAATTAAATCCGGTCTTAACTTAGCAGTTACGCGAAGACTTTCTTTTTTGCGCCACTCGCTTACCTTGGCGTGATTACCGGAAAGTAGTACTTCCGGTACTTTAAGATGGTTAAAAACTTGCGGTTTAGTATATTGTGGGTATTCAAGGTAAGGTGAGAAAGATTCAAATGCTGCCGAATCTTCTTTAATCACCCCACCGACAAGTCTTAAAACGGCGTCTGTAATTAAAATTGCCGGTATTTCTCCGCCGGTTAAAATAAAATCTCCTACCGAAACTTCTTCGTCAATAAATTTCTTCACTCTTTCGTCAAAGCCTTCATAATGACCGCAGACAAGTATCAAATTTTTCAATTTCGAAAAGCTCTGAGCTTTCTTTTGTGCGAACTGCTTTCCGTGAGCGCTTAAGAGGATAACCTTTTGTGCTTTTTTATTCAATTTTTTATCTTTTACTGCTTCGATTGCTTTTTGCAAGACATCCACCTTTAAAATCATGCCCTTTCCCCCGCCGTAAGGCGTATCGTCAACTGTCTTGTGTGCTCCCAGCCCAAAATCCCGTAAATTGACAAAATTTATCTCAACCAATTTTTTGTCAATTGCCCTTTTAATAATTGAACTGTCAAATGGTCCTCCAAACATTTCGGGAAATAAAGTAATGATAGATATTTTCATACGCGTTTATTATAGAGGTTCGCAAGACTTCTTGCTTATCTATGGTTGCGGCATCTCGGATCCCTCGACTTGCGGTATTTCGGTTAGGGATACAAAAATTCGCTTGTTAGCCTTAATGGCGGGAATTTTCATCACAGTGCGGATTGCCCTAATCACTTTTCCGCCCTTGCCAATAATTTTACCCATATCTTCGGGCGCAACGGTAATGGTAAAGTTAGTAACGCCTTCTACTTCCTCTTCTTTAATTTCAACTTTATCGGGATTGTCAACGATTGCATTAACAATACTTAAGAGCGTGTCTTTCATATATTAAACTAACTTTTCGATTGCTGGGCTAACCTGAGCACCCTGTTTTACCCAATAATCGTATCTGACTTTGTCAATTTGTTTACCGCCGTTCTGACCCTTTTCATACCAGCCTAAAACTTCAATTGAGTCTCCATCTCTTCGGGACCTTTTTTCTTTAACAACAATGCGGAATTTTCTTTCGCCTCTTTTACCAACTCTTGATGATCGAATAACTAATGACATAGGATGTATTTTAGCATTATTTTGACTTCTTCTCAACCCCGGCTTTTGTGGACGCTTGATAATACTCAAGCGCTTTAGAGGCGGCGTCTTCCTGCGCGTCTTTTTTCGATTTTCCTTCACCTTCGCTAATTAAATTTCCGTCAACAAAGGCGCCGATCCTAAACCGTTTGGCGTGTGCCGGGCCGGTCTCCCCCAAAACTTTATAGGCGGGAGAATTGAGCCTTCTAGATTGTACCAATTCCTGCAAAAGACTCTTCGGATCTTTAAAAGAGGTGCCTTTAATTATTTCATCGGCTTTTGGTAAAAGCACTATACCTAGAAATTCTGAAACTGCTTCAATTCCCTGATCGATAAACAAGGCGCCGACAAAAGATTCAAAACAATCAGCCAAAAGACTTTGGTTTTGTCTGCCTTTTGATTCTTCCTCGCCTTTGGACAGTTTTAAAAAATTGCCAAATTCCAGCTCTTTGGCAATTAGCGCTAAGCTTTTGGTATTAACCATCAAAGAGCGGATGTTAGTGAGTATTCCCTCGTTATACTGCGGAAATTTTAAAAATAGATTTTGTGAAACAACAAAGGAAATGATACTGTCGCCCAAAAATTCTAAACGTTCGTTTGAGGAAATTTTTTCTCGCGTTTCATTCAGATAGCTTCTATGGATAAAAGCTTGCTCAAATAACTGTTGATTTTTAAATTTTGGAAGTTGCATTGTGTTTAATTAATTTACCCAAAGCGCCGTTAATAAACGCCGGGCTGGTCTCTCCGCCATATTCTTTTGCCAGTTCTACCGCCTCATCTATTATAACCTTTGGAGGCTCTTTTTTTTCAACTAGCAGTTCGTAAACAGCCAGTCTTAGAATCGCCAAATCGGTACGGTTAATTTTATCGATTGGATATTCAGGAGCGGCTTTAACAATTCGTTCGTCTAAAAATTGCTTCTGTTTGTAAATCATTTTGCCGTAATCACTAATTGTTTGTCGGTGGAATTCAATTTTAAAAAGGTCTTCAACGGCTTTTTGTCGTTTTTTGTGTCTGGGGTCAAGAGGATTTTTCATTATTTTTCTTGTGTTTCTTTTTCTTCGGCGGTTTTCTTTACTTTTATTTTTAAGACCATTTTGCCTTTGTAATATCCGCAGTGTCTACAGATTTGGTGCGCCAAAATTGGGGCTTGGCAATTAGGACAAATCACGGTTTTAGTAACCGCCAATTTAATCGCCGCTCTTCTTTTGCCTTGTCTTTGACGTGAGTGTCTTTTCTTTGGTTCCTGTGGCATATGCGTATTTTACTTTATTTCGCTC